>NZ_JACVTS010000019.1:0-119301 GCF_016624545.1 Erwinia sp. S38
CGACCGCTCGGTTCGTAGCCGAGTACTCTATCCAGCTGAGCTATGGATGCAAAATGGCGGTGAGGCGGGGATTCGAACCCCGGATGCAGCTTTTGACCGCATACTCCCTTAGCAGGGGAGCGCCTTCAGCCTCTCGGCCACCTCACCACTAGCACTCTTTCGAGTTGTGCTTCAGAACTTTCTAACTGCTCATCGGCACTGCGTGGCGCACATATTACTTTCTGGGCGTAGTAAGTCAAACAATTTCTCCCCCTTTTTTCACCCTCTGCGTTCAATTGCACAAAAGCCATGCAATCCGGCGGTTTTAAAGGCAAAAAGAGTGAATTATCAACAGTGAAAACGGCGTTCTGCGATGAAAAGCACAATAGATAAAAACCAACAGGCCGGCAGTTTTGTTAAAAAAAGAGAGACGAAAAGAAGAATTGTGAGGACGGAGAGAATGAATGAGGGGAAATCAGGATAAACAACAGTGGCCTCGCTACAGAGAGCGAGGCGCTGAATACGTTAGTAGCTGGTTTGCTGAGTTTTTTCAGCCTGAATACGCTGATAAATCTCTTCGCGATGCACCGATACTTCTTTAGGGGCGTTCACGCCAATACGGACCTGGTTACCTTTAACACCCAGCACAGTTACAGTAACCTCATCACCGATCATGAGGGTTTCACCAACTCGACGAGTTAGAATAAGCATTCTTTGCTCCTTGAAAGATTAAAAGAGTCGGGTTAACTGTTCCCGGCATTATCCATCATACAACGTGCAATGTAGATTATGACAAATACACCAAGAGTGCATCCTCATACTAATACATTCTGCTGATACTTAGTTTAGCCGAAAACCTGCTCATCAACCTGACTTTATGATTACAGTGCGCACCGCATATGAAGAGCGCCAGGTTTTTGCTTCCTGGCGCTCATCAGCGATACATTTTTATCGGTGTTACAGTTTTGCAGCCACCCATGACTCAACGCCAGCCAGCGCAGCAGGGAGTGCCTGTGCATCTGTGCCGCCCGCCTGAGCCATGTCCGGCCGCCCGCCACCTTTCCCGCCAACCTGCTGTGCAAGCTCGCCAACCAGCTCACCCGCCTTCACACGATCGGTCAGGTCTTTAGTCACCCCGCTAATCAGGGAGACTTTTCCCTCTGCGACCGTTGCCAGAACGATAACCGCGGAGCCGAGCTGATTTTTCAGATCGTCTACCATCGTACGCAGCATTTTCGGCTCAACGTTTTTCAATTCGCTAACCAGCAGCTTTGTCCCCTTAACGGTAATCGCTTTGCTGCTCAGGAGGTTACTCTCCTGCGCGGCCTGCTGATCTTTCAGCTGCTGCAGTTCTTTTTCCAGCCCGCGTGCGTGGTCGATCAGTGCACGGACTTTATCATTCAGGTTGCTGCTATTGGCTTTCACCAACTGAGCAATATCCTGCAGCTGCTCGCTCTGGCTATAAACCTGAGACAGCGCGCCCTCGCCCGTTACGGCTTCAATACGACGCACGCCCGCAGCCGTGCCTGACTCAGACAGAATGCGGAACAGGCCGATATCGCCAGTACGGCTGGCGTGAACACCACCGCACAGCTCGGTAGAGAAATCACCCATACCAACGACGCGAACATGATCGTCATACTTCTCGCCAAACAGCGCCATGGCACCTTTGGCTCTTGCCGCTTCCAGCTCCATGATATTGGTATCAATCGCCAGGTTACGACGGATCTGTGCGTTGACGATTTCTTCAACCTGACGGATCTCCTGCGGCTTCATCGCTTCAAAATGCGAGAAGTCAAAACGCAGGTACTTATCGTTTACCAGAGAGCCTTTCTGAGCAACGTGGTCGCCCAGAACCTGGCGCAGTGCAGCATGCAGCAGGTGCGTTGCAGAGTGGTTAAGACGAATACGCGCACGGCGCGCCTCATCCACCTGTGCCGCCAGGCGGTCACCAACGCGTAATGTTCCCACTGCCAGCTTGCCGCTGTGTCCAATAGCCTGACCGTATTTTTGGGTATCGGTTACGGTGAAGCTGGTGTTCTCGCCCTTCAGTTCGCCCGTATCACCAACCTGACCGCCTGATTCGCCGTAGAATGGCGTTTCATCCAGAACGATCACCCCTTCCTGCCCGGCGGTGATTTCACTGGCCGCCTGGCCATTAACGAAGATGGCGGTAACAGTCGCATTCAGCGCCAGCTGGTCATAGCCTTTAAACGCAGAGGCTTTATCAATGCTGATCACGCTGCTGTAGTCAGCACCGAAACCGCTGGCATCACGCGCACGCTGGCGCTGTTGCTCCATTGCCCGCTCGAAGCCTTCTTCATCGATTTTCAGGTTACGTTCACGACACACATCGGCGGTCAAATCGACCGGGAAGCCAAAGGTATCATACAGACGGAAGACGGTTTCACCGTCCAGGGTATCGCCCTGAAGTTTTTCCAGCTCGTAATCCAGCAGCGCCAGACCACGTTCCAGCGTTTTTGCAAACTGCTCTTCTTCTGACTTCAGAACCTGCTCAACCTGAGCCTGCTGACGCTGTAGTTCTTCTCCCGCCGCGCCCATCACTTCAATCAGCGGCGCAACCAGTTTATAGAAGAAGGTGCCCTTCGCGCCCAGCATATTGCCGTGGCGAACCGCGCGACGAATGATTCGACGCAGAACGTAGCCACGGTTTTCATTCGAAGGAATAACACCATCGGCGATCAGGAAAGCACAGGAACGGATATGGTCCGCAATCACACGCAGTGATTTATTGCCGAGATCGCTGGCACCGGTCACTTCTGCAACAGAGGCAATCAGCTTAGCGAACAGATCGATCTCATAGTTCGAGTTCACATGCTGAAGAACCGCTGAGATACGCTCCAGGCCCATACCGGTATCCACGGACGGCTTAGGCAGCGGCAGCATCGTACCGTCAGGCTGGCGGTTGAACTGCATAAAGACGATGTTCCAGATCTCAATGTAGCGGTCGCCGTCCTCTTCCGGGCTACCCGGAGGTCCGCCCCAGATGTGATCGCCGTGATCGAAGAAAATTTCAGAACACGGACCGCAAGGACCGGTATCGCCCATCTGCCAGAAGTTATCTGAAGCGTAAGCGCCACCTTTATTGTCGCCGATGCGAATAATACGCTCGCGCGGTACGCCGATCTCATTCGCCCAGATATCAAAGGCTTCATCATCGGTTTCGTACACGGTCACCCACAGCTTCTCTTTCGGCAGTGCAAACCACTCAGGTCCGGTCAACAGTTCCCAGGCAAAGGCAATCGCCTCTTTCTTGAAATAGTCACCAAAACTGAAGTTGCCCAGCATCTCGAAGAAGGTATGGTGGCGGGCAGTGTAGCCAACGTTTTCAAGATCGTTGTGTTTACCACCGGCGCGCACGCAGCGCTGTGAGGTCGTCGCACGGGAATAGCTACGCTTATCCTGGCCAAGGAAGACATCCTTGAACTGGTTCATCCCGGCATTGGTAAACAGCAAAGTCGGATCGTTGTTGGGGACGAGGGAGCTACTGGCTACAACCTGATGTCCCTTGCTCTGGAAAAAGTCGAGAAACGCTTGACGAATCTCCGCAGTGCTCTTGCTCATATTTGTCCTGGAATCACGCTAACGAACGTTTCGTGGGTCTTGCTGCGCCGGTATTACATTTTCCTGCGGCGACACACGAACAAAAAGTGGTGAATAAGATAAATTTTCTTCGGAGGGAAGTAAAATCCCATTGGCGCTCAATCATCAAAATTTGTGAAAACCGACCGGATATCTTCCATAAAGAAGCCTTTTGTCATCAGATAACGCTGCACTTTGGCTTTTTCCTTCCATTCAGTCGGTAACGGTAAGCCAAACTTCCGCTCGGCCAGACTAAAAGCCAGACTTTGCCAGTCAGTTTCCGTGTTAAACATTGCCTCATCGATTAAGGCCTTGTCCACCCCCTTCTGCCCCAGCTCCAGTCTGATACGCTGTGGGCCATAACCTTTTCGACTACGCCCTGCCAGGTAGCGTTCAGCAAAACGGGCATCATCCAGCCAGTTGTGCTGGTAACACCACGCCACCACCCGATCGATCTCTTCTGGAGTTAACGGCTCCGGCGGGGTTTCACTGCGGGAGAACTGCGCCGCACGTTCTGTGGCGACCACCAGCTTCCGGCGGAACTCCGCCTCACTGTGATCGCGCATGGCGAGAATGCGTGTTGCTCGCTCCAGCAGGCGAGTATGTCGGGTCCGTTCTGAATGCTCTGTCATAGAGGCGGCACCATGTTTATGCAAAAAATACATCCATAAGGGTAACGTCTGACGGCAAGACTGGCGAGGAAAATACACACGGATGAAGGGAGGTTTGGCCGGATTATGATGCCCTGTACGAACATAAAGCGCCCATAAAAAAAGGAACGGGGTTACCGTTCCTTTTCTTCAGGAAAAAACATCAGATGAATCAGAAGTCTTCGTGAGTTTCCTCATCCGCTTCTTCTGCCGTTGGCACAAAATCAGCTTTCTGATCCTGGTTATTCAGCAGCAGCTCACGCAGCTTTGCATCGATTTCGTTAGCTTTTTCCGGGTTCTCTTTCAGGAAGTTAGACGCATTCGCTTTACCCTGACCGATTTTGTCACCGTTATAGCTGTACCATGCACCCGCTTTTTCAATCAGCTTGTGCTTCACGCCCAGATCCACCAGCTCACCGAAGATGTTGATGCCTTCGCCGTACATGATCTGGAATTCCGCCTGGCGGAAAGGCGCAGCGATTTTATTCTTCACCACTTTAACGCGGGTTTCGCTACCCACAACTTCGTCGCCTTCTTTGATGGCGCCGATGCGGCGGATATCCAGACGCACGGAAGCATAGAACTTCAGCGCGTTACCACCGGTAGTGGTTTCCGGGTTACCAAACATCACACCAATCTTCATACGGATCTGGTTGATAAAGATCAGCAGCGTATTGGAGTTTTTCAGGTTACCAGCCAGCTTACGCATCGCCTGGCTCATCATACGTGCCGCAAGGCCCATATGAGAGTCACCAATTTCACCCTCGATTTCCGCTTTTGGCGTCAGGGCAGCAACGGAGTCAACGATGATGACATCAACTGCGCCTGAACGCGCCAGTGCATCACAGATTTCCAGCGCCTGCTCACCGGTATCCGGCTGAGAACACAGCAGGTTATCGATATCCACGCCCAGCTTCTTGGCATAAACAGGGTCCAGCGCGTGCTCGGCGTCAATAAAGGCGCAGGTTTTACCTTTGCGCTGCGCGGCGGCAATCACCTGCAGAGTCAGCGTGGTTTTACCTGAGGATTCTGGTCCGTAGATCTCGACGATACGGCCCATCGGCAGGCCGCCCGCGCCAAGCGCGATATCAAGCGATAAAGAACCGGTAGAGATGGTTTCAACATCCATAGTACGGTCTTCACCCAGGCGCATGATGGAGCCTTTACCAAATTGTTTTTCAATCTGGCCCAGCGCTGCTGCCAGTGCTTTTTGCTTGTTTTCGTCAATAGCCATTTTTACTCCTAGTCATGCGGGTAAAGCACACGCGGACGCTGCTTTGTCTCTAAAATATGCAGTGATTATACTGTATGGTCATACAGTATCAAGTTTAATTTTTCAGAAAGCGATCGAGTAAGGTCTGTAGTGCCCGGGCTGTTGCCTGACGGCGAACGGACTCACGGTCTCCGCTGAAACAGTAGCGCTCTGCCAGCACTTCACCGCCAGCACGGGCAAAACCGAACCATACCGTACCCACGGGTTTTTCCTCGCTGCCGCCATCCGGCCCGGCAATACCACTTACCGAGATCGCAAAATCAGCAGCGGCTTCGCGCAGCGCACCCTGCGCCATCTCACGCACGACGGGCTCACTGACCGCACCATGCGCCGCCAGCGAACGCTCACTGACGCCGATCATTTGCTGCTTGGCATCATTACTGTAAGTCACAAAGCCACGATGAAACCAGGCAGAGCTGCCCGCAATATCGGTCAGTACTTTAGCTATCCATCCCCCGGTGCAGGATTCGGCGGTAGTCACTGTTTCGCCACGGGCTAACAGCTGCTGACCGACACGGATACTTAACTGCGTTAATTGCTCATCCGTCATGGTACGTACCTTTTTCAATGTTTATTGCCGCAAAGCCTAACATTTTTCCAGGGGACGGGAAGCAGAGGACGCCATTTTTGCGGCCCCTCTTCCAGCCGCGTGTTAAATTTTCTGTGCCACCATAAACAGACGGGGGAAAGCCATCAGCAGGTTACCATCGGCACGGGCAGGGTAAGCCTGTGCAATTTCCGATTGATAAGCTGCCAGAAACGCCCCCTGCTGCTGCTCATCCAGTGCGGCAAGAAACGGCCGTAACCCGGTCGCTCGCAGCCAGTCAACAATCGCCTGTGGCGAAGGCATCACGTGATAGTAGGTGGTACGCCAGATATCCACACGACAGCCGGCCGCGCACAGCAGATCGTAATACTGCTCGGTGGACAGCAACCTCTTTCTGTCGGCTGCCTGCGGATCGATGATATCCACCCACGGCGCACGCTGCGCCACTTCGCGCATCAGACGATGAGTCGGCTGTTCAAGGTTATCCGGCATTTGTACCGCCAGCACACCCGACGAGGAGAGCTGAGCGAGCAGATGGGGTAATAGAGTCTGATGGTCCGTCAGCCACTGCAACGAAGCATTGGCATAGATGACATCCTGCGGCTGATCAGCCCGCCACTGGCGAATATCTTCACGGGCAAAAGCGCAGCCGGGCAGCCGCTGTTGCGCTTTGTCGAGCATCGCCTGCGAACTGTCCAGCCCGGTAATATGCGCATCAGGCCAGGCGCGACAAAGAAGTTCGGTACTGTTGCCCGGCCCACAGCCGAGATCGGTAGCAAAGGTAACGTGGGTCAGTGGGATTCGGCTCAGCAACTCCTGTGCCGGACGGGTGCGTTCTGCTTCAAACTGCCGGTAAAGATCGGGGTTCCAGTCTTTCATTATTCCTCGCTCAGTAAGTAGTGCGACCGGACACAGTGTAGGCCCGGCCGCGCTGGCGATAAATAACGAAATCGCAACAATTTATCCTGCAGGCGCTACATCCCCTGACGCGCGCGCCCTACCGCTTCCCCCAGCTGCCATACGGCCATTGCGTAATGGTTGCTGTGGTTATAGCGGGTGATCGCATAGAAGTTCGGCAGGCCGTACCAGTATTGATAGCTGGTCCCCATATCGAACTTGAGCAGACTGACCTGCTGGTTATTATCCAGCGGGATCTGTGGCGACAGTCCGGCGGCGGCAAGAGTCGCTACCGAATAGCGCGTTTTGAATCCGCTTTCCATCCCCGGAGCCTGGCCATTAGCCTGCACGGCAACCGTACCGTTAGTCAGCCAGCCGTGAGCCTGAAAATAGTGCGCGACACTGCCGATCGCATCCACCGGGTCCCAGAGGTTAATATGCCCGTCACCGTTGAAGTCCACCGCATACTGTTTAAATGCCGATGGCATAAACTGGCCGTAGCCCATCGCACCGGCAAAAGAACCGCGCAGATTCAGCGGGTCATCACCTTCTTCACGCGCCATCAGCAGGAAGGTTTCCAGCTCGCCGCTGAAGTAGGCGGCACGGCGCGGATAGTTAAAGGACAGCGTCGCCAGCGCATCAAGGATACGCGTTTTGCCCATCACCCTGCCCCAGCGCGTCTCAACGCCGATAATCCCGACAATGATTTCCGGCGGCACGCCGTAAACCTGCTGCGCGCGCTGCAATGCATCCTGATACTGATTCCAGAAGGCAACGCCGTTCTGCACGTTGTCCGGCGTAATAAACTTGCTGCGGTAGCGTATCCAGGCGCCGTTAGGCCCGGTTGGCCCCTGAGCCGTCGTCGGTGCCTGGCGATCCATCAGGCGGATTACCCAGTCCAGATTCTTCGCCTGTCCAAGCACATCATGGAGCTGCTGACGCTCGAAACCGTGCTCGCGCACCATTTTGTCGATAAAGGCATTGGCCGCCTGGTTATCGGAAAAGTCACCGCCGAACGGAGCGGCCGAGTGATCGGGGCTTAACAGAAAACCGCCGTTTCCCTTAAACGGATTACCGTGCGGTTCAGCCGGAGCCTGCTGCGGCTGGCTGCTACAGGCGGAAAGTAATGCGACTGCGGGAAGAAGAGTTGCCAGAAAACGCATGGGGTATCCATTTTGCCGTGCATGAAATATCAGAAAGCAGATGGTAAAACAGAGTCAGGATGGAATTAAAGGGGATTTACCTGCCGGGCGATAAAACTGCGCAGCGGGTAGAAAAAACGCCCCGCCGCCGTGTTTCAATCAGTGTTTATAATAGATCTCACCCGATTCTGCCTGGAGGATTTTCCCGTCAGCATTGGCGATCATCACATAATTGCCGCCCATGTAAGTCCAGTGGCTTTCTGCAACAGGCGCAGGAAGATGGCGCACCGTCCACTGGGTCACTTCATATTTTTTCGTACGATAAAGTTCAGGCACCGTGTCGCCAATGGCAAAATGCGTAAAGTCAGCGAAGAAACTTTTTACGCTATAGGGATCGGCAGAATTAGCCAGAGCCTGTACGGCCTGATCGGATGACTGCTCAGCGGTAGCGGTTTCGGCTGGTGCTTCAGTAGCCGGACTTTCCGGGGCGGCTGTATCCGTCTCCTGAGAAACTGACTCAGGGGCCGGTTGTGCCGCACTCTGCTCGCCTTCGGCCCAGGCGGCAGAAACGCCGGTAAGAGCCAACGTTGAGAATACCGCTGAACATAATATCACTTGCAACTTACGCATAACGTCTCCACTTTTAACGACGACCAGCGACACGCCAACATGCTGTCGCCACAGGTATCAGGTTGGCTAACTCAATCAGGCTGATATTTACTGAGTTTCAGCATTAGATATCACAACCTCACAGGAGTTCCAGCCTGCCCGGTCTGCGATGATAATGCTATGCCGCCCCATGCGACCGCGAATATTTGTTAAGAAAAATGATCGCAGCACTGAAAACACTCGGCAGACAAAACCGTTGATCATCTGGCTCGGGTACAAATCACCATAGGCGTTGTTGCTGTGCCGAGGATATAAGCATCGCGACCAAGCTTACTGATTTTGGATACGCGGGTAGTGCCCACTTTATCCGATAAGTATTGCCAGTAAAGTGCCTGTGGCACAGTTTCTCGCTGGTTAATCTCAACGGCGGTGACGGTAAAATGATAGGTCTCATTACCATAGGGTTTATAGGTGAAATGAACGGTACGGGCAACGCGATATTTTTTCGTTCCGCTATCGAAGATGCCATCAACGCTGTACAGCCCTGTACCATCAGGTTTTGCATGATAACACAGCATGGCACTTTCTTTCGGCGGCGATTCTTTTTCACCCAGCAGAAAGGTAAACTGACTTACACATTCGAAATCGAGCATAGTCGTTTCAGAGGACTTCTTGTAATAAAACACACTGAAAGAAATCAGTAAAAAAACAGCCAGTGTAAAAAAAACAATAATTTTATTCATGATGATCACTTACTGAGTATATAAAATAACTCTTGCAGCTTACTATTGAATTACCTTCAGCCTCACAATTAGAAACGAGTGCCCTGCCGTTATAAATATTATTATTAAATACGCCAAATAAATCATAAATGACAATACCGCTCCCATGGCAGGGCGCAGAATATTTTTTTACCAGTGATAAAATGACTCTACGAAAATTTTCAACATCGAAACTGCTATAGCTATTTTCGGGGGGGAAGAATGAACAACCACCCTCAGTGAAAGAGTAGTGAACGCCACTTATTATACGGGGTTCAGGAGCATAAAAAGCGGTGATCCCTTCCCACAAAAACAAAACCAGTGTTCCCGCCGCGACGATGCTAGCGAGCCAAAACCAGACCCTTTTTAGCGAGTAAAAACGGCTTCCGGAGCCGGATAGCTTCTCTGTAAAATGACCTGGCTTTTCATCGACGTTGGTCACGGTATCCGGGATACTTTCCGTCCGTATCTCATCAGGATAAACCTCAACGCTCACCCGAGCGGCATCTATTCTGAAGCCAATTTTGGGTTCTGTGATGATCAACGGTATTTCCAGGCCAAGTGCAACGAGATGCTTCCTTAACCCGCTGATATAATTATTAAGATTGCTGCCAGAAGCGGTCAGACTGTGTTCATCCCAGACTTTTTGTAGAATGATATTACGTGGAATCGCGCTACCGTCGCTTTCCAGGAAAAGACAAAATAGCCGGTTACTTATATGACTAAGAACCATCCTGGAGAGATCGTCATCAATTCTTACCAAAGAGCGGTCAGCAGGATTATAGAGTAACTGATTGTCTATCCGGTATAGTTTCATAGTCTGGTATTTGAGAGCGGATGATTCAGAAAGAATAGCCCGGCTAATCAGGCTGCACAAGTTCACCGGCTTAAAGGTTAATGATGATTAAGAACAACAAGAAATTTTCATTTATCTAAATAAAAAAAATGGCACTGACGTGGAGAACTTAATCATTCGCCACATCGTGAATAGGTTTTTTAAGGTGCATTATTTCTTATTGCTGCCCATACGCACAGGTAATATCAATAACCTGCTGCGTAGCCGGTGACAGAAAGGCATCCTGCAAATAGGTAATGCCCACGCGGCGCGCCATCACCAACTGGTTGTTATCGATGCGCGTCAGCAGCGAGGCAAATTCTTTTTCAGCCAGGCTATTTTCAGAAATAAAACTCAGCAGGCCACTGCTGGCAATCAACCCCGGTACGGCAGCCAGAGAACTGATCTCAATTTTTACCTCGGGGGCGGCGCAGTGATTTTCATAGAATATGCGTTCCAGCCACTGACGCATGGAGACGGTTTTTGCCGGCAGTATCCAGCCATAGCGGCTGAGATCGCGCAGGCTCGCGGGACCGTCAGCCAAAGGATGAGATCGTGAAGCCGCGACCACGACCCGATCGGTGGTTACCGGAAGCTGCACCACCGGTTTGTTATACCCCACCAGCGGGCCGATGATGATATCCAGTTCATGCTTATCAAGCAGGCTGAAAAGTACATCATTCATCCCGATCTGGATCTCCAGCTTCACATTCGGCGCTTCCTGCTGCAGGCGCTTACAGACTTCCGGCAGCAGAAACTGGGTTGCCGAACCCGCGCTGCCAACCCGCACTACTCCCCGACGACCGTTGCTCAACTCCGCCATGGTTTTCGCTACATCATGCCATGAACTTTGCAGCATCAGTCCGCGCTGGTAGAGGATGCTGCCCGCTTCGGTCAGTACCAGCCCTCGCCCGGATCGCTTGAACAGCTTGATATTGAGATCTTTTTCCAGGCGAGCGATCGACTTAGAGAGTGCTGGCTGAGTGATATTGAGGTTTTGTGAAGCCAGTCCCAAATTCATGATGCGAGCCGCTTCCATAAAATAGCCTAACTCTCTGTTATTCATCATTCATTCCTGAAATTCATCGATTAAATAAAAAAGTATATTAGTGGAAATGAATACTGGTAACAATAATGTCCGCACGGATAACAGGCGTAAACAGATAATATTAATGCAGAGGTACTATGAATAACGAACGTAGCAGCTGGCCAGCCGGATTTTATATTGCCGAGCGCAAGAATCTTCTCTCATCGGACATTGTTGCAGAGTTTCATTCTATCCCCGTGGCGGTAGCAGGCGACTGCACTGGTCGAATAAGCGGAGCGACCGGATTACAGCGCTACCACCAGGACGTCAATATCAGCATCTGCGGTCCGGCCATCACCGTTAAAGTGCGCCCCGGGGATAATCTGATGATCCATAAGGCACTGGAACAGGCGCAGCCCGGCGATGTGATCGTTATTGACGGCGGCGGTGACCTTACCCAGGCGCTGATTGGTGGATTGATCCGTACGACTGCGCTAACGAAGAAAATTGCCGGATTTATCGTTGATGGAGCTATCAGGGACTTAGCCGAGTGGGCGGACGGCCAGGTGCCGGTATTTGCCAAAGGCCATACCCATCGTGGACCGGATAAAAGCGGACCGGGAGAAGTGAATGTGCCCATTGCCTGCTGCGGCATGGTAGTTAACCCCGGCGATCTGGTCCTGGCAGACAGCGATGGCGCACTGGCGATTTCACCTTCTGATGCAGAGAGCGTGCTGGTACGCGCTAAAGCTCATTTAAAGAAAGAAGAAGCCATCAGGGAAAATAATGCCAGCGGCAGTAGCGACCCGGAAAGATTCAACTCCATTTTGCGTAAAGCAGGTTGCCCGGTGTAAAAATATCGTCAACTCATAATAAGGATAATAATATGTACCTTGCCCTGATTGGTTATGCACTCATTGCATGCCTGATGTTTTTCCTGATTAAAGGAAAAGCCACTCCCATCTCATTATTTATTTTTCTTTCCATTATCGCCGGGTTCTGCGCAGGCTATACGCCAATGCAGATGAATGATTACATCATGAAAGGCGTGATGCAAACCGCGCCTAACGCGGTGTTGTTCACCTTCTCAATTATCTTTTTCAGCATTGTCACCGACGCCGGGGTATTCCAGCCGCTGGTTAACTGGATGACCAAAATTGCCGGCAACAGCGTAGTGGCAATTGTGGTGGTGACCGGATGTATTGCGACCATTGCTCACCTGGACGGCTCGTCTGTGCCTACGGTGTTAATCACCATTGGCGCCATGTTGCCGATTTATAAGCAGTTCGGTATCAGGCCTGTGGTGCTGCTGTGTATGCTGGCGGCTGGCATGGGAGTAACCAACTTTACGCCATGGGCCGGTCCGCTGGCGCGCGTTGCTGCCGTGTCTGGCCTTGACGTGAATGCCCTCTATCACCGCCTGATCCCAACCCAGGTGATTGGGCTGGTCTGTATGATTGTGCTGGGGCTGTATTTAGGCCTGCAGGAAAAACGGCGAATTGCGCGTGGCCTGCCGATTCCGGAAGCAGAGCTGGAGCCGGAGAAGGCGACGGGTAAAGGCCATCATGCAGTTGAAGGTAAGCAAAACCGCCTGCTGTTTGCTATCAACGTCACGCTGGTGGTCGGCGCCACACTCCTGCTGCTGATCACGCATATTCAGGCCTACATTATCTTTATGTGCGCGTTTTCCGCCGCGATGATTTTCAACTATCCCAATCTCAAGGCGCAGGAAGGCGTCATGAAAAAATATGCCTACTCCGCTTATATGATTTCCGGCACGGTGATGGCCGCCGGTGTTTTCGTCGGTATTTTAAGCGGTGGTGGCGACGCCTCAATTCTCACGGAAATGGCCGACGTGGTGCTCCACGTGATGCCCGACTCCTTAGGCTCACATCTGCATATCATCATGGGGCTGCTCGGCGGATTAATTGGTTTTGTAATTGGCCCGGATGCTTTCTTCTACGGTATTTACCCTCTGGTTGCCAAAGTCGGAACCAATTACGGTTTAAGCTGGGAAGAGATGGGGTTAACCATGGTGGTGGGGAAAAATATCACCATGATGCTCAGCCCGGTCTTTGCGACCACCTATTTAGCGATTGGCCTGGCCGGCGTTGAATTGAAAGATCATATCCGTTTTTCCTTCTTACCTGTCGTGGTGTTCTCGTTTGTCATGGTGTTCTCACTGGTTCTGACCAATACGGTTCCACTTTAAGATAACAGCCAGGTTATTTATGAAAATCATTAATTTTATCATCAACAAAACCGGTGCCAGGAGTTTCGGTATTTACCGTCATGATGACATTATTGATATCGGTCGCCATACAGGCTGCCATGATATTAATACGTTTTTAAGCCAGCATCAGCTGAGCGATCTCAGCCAGTACCAGTCCTGTTCTCCGGATCTGAAGATCAATGATATTCAGTTTCTTCCAGTGATTGACCGGCCTGGCAAAATCTTCGGTGTGGGCATGAACTATGCGCAGAAACGCAAAGAGTTTAATGAAACCGAAGAGGCCCCCACCCTGTTTATTCGTTTTGCAGACTCACAGGTTGGCCATAACGATATGATTATTAAGCCAGCCTGTTCCGATCAGTTCGATTACGAGGGAGAGCTGGCGATTATCATCGGCCAAACGGCACGGCATATTCCTGAAGAACAGGCCCTCTCCTGCGTGGCGGGCTATAGCTGCTATATGGATGGTTCCGTGCGCGACTGGCAGTACAAGTGGTACACCGCCGGTAAGAACTGGCCGGCAACAGGTGCGTTCGGCCCCTGGCTGGTCACGCCGGATGAAATTGGCGATCCACAAAATTTAACGATTAAAACCTGGCTTAACGATCGGCTGGTCCAGGATGATACGACGGCGAACATGCTTCATTCCATTCCGCAAATGATTGCCTACATCAGTACCTTTACCACGCTGTCACCCGGCGATGTGATTATTACCGGGTCGCCAGGCGGCGTTGGTAAGTCGCGCGTACCGCCGCTGTTCCTGCATGAAAATGATGTTATTGCGGTGGAAATCGAAAAGATTGGCCGACTCAGCAACCGCGTTGTCGGCACGCTTGCCCGATCGGCCTGACCTTATCCCATCAAAGATCCGGCGGAACCTGCCCGAAAGCGGCAGGTCCGCCACTTTGCAGACATCGTTCCTTCCCCTATTCACTTCTCCCGCATCCACCAATCCACCAATCCACCAATCTGACAATCTGACAATCTGACAATCTGACAATCTGACAATCTGACAAAATAGCCAACAAGCCAACAAGCCAACAAGCTGACAGCCTGGCAACCAGGCCTGATTCACCTCGATCGCAGCGATCTCCCAACCTGATGCAAAGTTTGCGGCAAGCCTTCCGTTATTACCTGTGACAGCCCGTTGGTCACTGGGCTACTATAGCGTTAGATAACGGTGCCGATCATCGGGCAGAGTTAACCGATTGATTTTACATCGCTAGTCGCTGCACGATTGCGCGTTATTTTGAGCAACACCGTGATACCAACGAAAACAACAAAATCACATTACACTTTAAATTCAATGGATTAATCAAACCATGTCCGTGACTGACAACAAGAATTTCGATTCCCATACCCCCATGATGCAGCAGTACCTGCGGCTGAAAGCAGAACATCCGGAAATTTTGATGTTCTACCGTATGGGTGACTTCTATGAGCTGTTTTACGACGATGCCAAACGTGCTTCTCAGCTGCTGGAAATTTCGCTGACTAAACGCGGTGCTTCCGCCGGAGAGCCGATCCCGATGGCGGGCGTGCCCTATCACGCCGTGGAAAACTATCTGGCGAAGCTGGTACAGCTGGGCGAATCCGTCGCGATCTGCGAGCAGGTCGGTGACCCGGCGCTGAGCAAAGGCCCGGTCGAGCGTAAAGTGGTGCGCATTGTCACCCCGGGAACGATCAGCGATGAGGCGCTGCTGCAGGAGCGCCAGGATAATCTGTTGGCGGCCATCTGGCAAAGCGCACGTGGGTTTGGTTACGCCACGCTGGATATCAGCTCTGGCCGTTTCCGTGTGGCAGAGCCGGGCGATCAGGAAACGATGGCAGCAGAACTACAGCGCTCTAACCCGGCCGAGCTGCTATACCCGGAAGACTTCCCGTCAATGGCGCTGATTGAAAACCGCCGCGGCCTGCGCCGCCGCCCGCTGTGGGAGTTTGAGCTGGATACCGCCCGTCAGCAGCTCAACCTGCAGTTCGCCACCCGCGATCTCAGCGGTTTCGGCGTGGAGCAGGCACATCAGGCGCTGCGTGCTGCTGGCTGTCTGTTGCAGTACGTGAAAGATACCCAGCGCACCTCGCTGCCGCATATCCGTTCGCTGACCATGGAACGCCAGCAGGACAGCATCATTATGGATGCGGCTACCCGTAGAAACCTTGAAATCACCCAGAATCTTTCCGGCGGCATTGAAAACACGCTGGCTTCGGTACTGGACAAAACCGTGACGCCAATGGGCAGCCGCATGCTGAAGCGCTGGCTGCACAGTCCGGTGCGCAATACCCAGGTCATTACCCAGCGTCAGCAAAGTATCGCCGCCCTGCAGGATCTCAACGATGAGCTTTCGCCGCTGCTGCGGCAGATCGGCGATCTTGAGCGAATTCTGGCACGTCTGGCGCTGCGCACCGCCCGCCCGCGCGATCTGGCCCGCATGCGCCACGCCTTCCAGCAGCTACCGCAGCTGAATGAGGTACTGGAAAATAATCAAACCGGCCATCTGCAAACACTGCGTAGCCAGATGGGTGAGTTTGCCGAACTGCGCGAGCTGCTGGAGCGCGCGATTATCGAAACCCCGCCGGTGCTGGTGCGCGACGGCGGTGTCATTGCGCCAGGCTATAACGAAGAGCTGGATGAATGGCGGGCACTGGCCGACGGCGCGACCGACTACCTTGACCGGCTGGAAATCCGCGAGCGTGAAAAGCTCGGCCTGGACACGCTGAAGGTCGGGTTCAATGCCATTCACGGTTACTACATTCAGGTCAGCCGTGGTCAGAGCCATCAGGTGCCGATCCACTATGTTCGCCGCCAGACGCTGAAAAACGCCGAGCGCTATATCATTCCCGAGCTGAAGGAATATGAAGATAAAGTTCTGACGTCCAAAGGCAAAGCGCTGACGCTGGAAAAAGCGCTGTATGAGCAGCTGTTCGATATGCTGCTGCCGCACCTGGAAGCGTTACAGGTGAGCGCCGCGGCGCTGGCCGAGCTGGACGTGCTGAGCAACCTGGCCGAACGCGCATGGACGCTGAACTACAGCTGCCCAACGCTGAGCGATAAAGCAGGGATTAAGCTGACCGGCGGGCGCCATCCGGTGGTTGAACAGGTACTGAAAGAACCGTTTATCGCCAACCCGCTGTCGCTTTCACCGCAGCGCCGCATGCTGATCGTTACCGGCCCGAATATGGGCGGTAAAAGTACCTATATGCGCCAGGCCGCGCTGATCACGCTGATGGCCTGTATCGGCAGCTTCGTTCCGGCAGAGCAGGCGGTCATTGGCCCGGTAGATCGAATCTTTACCCGCGTTGGCGCAGCGGACGATCTGGCATCTGGCCGCTCCACTTTTATGGTGGAAATGACCGAAACCGCCAATATCCTGCACAACGCCACCGAGTACAGCCTGGTGCTGATGGACGAAATCGGCCGTGGAACATCCACCTACGACGGCCTGTCGCTGGCCTGGGCCTGCGCGGAAAGCCTGGCTACCCGCATTAAGGCGATGACGCTGTTTGCCACCCACTATTTCGAGCTGACCACCTTACCGGATCAGATTGAAGGCGTGGCTAACGTTCATCTGGATGCCGTTGAGCACGGCGATACCATCGCCTTTATGCACAGCGTGCAGGATGGCGCAGCCAGCAAAAGCTACGGGCTGGCGGTCGCCGCGCTGGCGGGCGTGCCGAAGGACGTGATTAAGCGTGCTCGGCAGAAGCTGAAAGAGCTTGAAGCCCTTTCCGGCAGTGCCGCCGCCACTAAAGCCGATGGTTCACAGCTGCCGCTGCTGGTGGAAGAAACATCCCCCGCCGTTGAGGCACTGGAAGCGCTCGATCCCGACTCGCTTTCCCCTCGCCAGGCGCTGGAATGGATTTACCGCCTGAAATCACTGGTTTAATCCGGCATTAACAGGCGCTGGTTGATAACCCCTGAAAGGCCCGCTTCGCAGCGGGTTTGGGCAGAAATCAAAAGGGGCTTTAAGCGCCCGCTCACAGCGATAAGCTTGAGGGCACGGGTTGCAACGTATAAAAAAACGGGCTGGTAGATACCAGCCCGTTTTATATTTCACCGTTTATTTTCAGCGGCGGTTACGCACCAGCTGATAGCGACGGGTGAGGTACTCGACCGGCGCGCTCCAGATATGCACCAGGCGGCAGAACGGGAACAGCAGGAACAGCGTCATACCCAGCACCATATGCACGCGGTAGATAAAGGCCACGCCCTCCAGATGCTGCGATGCGCCACCGTGGAAGGTCACCACCGCCTGCGCCCAGTCCACCAGCTTCATCATTTCTAACCCATCCGCATGCTGCGCTGAGAATGGGATAGTTAACAGCCCCAGTGCAGCCTGAACCACCAGCAGCGTCAGGATCATAATGTCAGCAAAGCTACTGGTTGCACGCACGCGCACGTTAGTCAGTCGGCGCTTGAGCAGCAGACCGCCACCGATCAGCGTCATCGCCCCACAGATCCCCCCGGCAATCATCGCCAGCTGTTGCTTGGCAGCGATGGGCAGGAAGGACTGATAAACCCAGTGTGGCGTCAGCAGGCCAACGATATGACCAAAGAAGATACCGAGTATCCCGATATGGAACAGGTTAGAGGCAAACCTCATCCCCTTCTTACTCAGCATCTGACTTGAGCCCGCCCGCCAGCTGTACTGACCGTAATCGTAGCGCAGCCAGCTTCCTACCAGAAATACCGTACCGGCCAGATAGGGGTAGATATCAAAAAAGAACATATTTAAAAATTGCATAACCTACTCTCCCCTTGGCTGGCTGAGTGTCGAAACGTCGAGGTACTGCGGAGTGACGGCCCCCGCGAAACGGCGCTGATGTGTGGCCGTACAGCCTTCACCCTGTGGATTCATGCGGGCAATAAAGGACACCTGCTCTTCTTCCCACACCGCGTCAAGCGCCTGCGGCGTGTCGTCCCGCGTTTCACCCGCAACCTGCGACTGCAATGACTCAGGGCTGGCGCTGCTGCCGGACAGATCCAACAGCAGGGGGAATAGCTGAGCATAAGGACTGCCACGCTGTTCAAGACGAGCACCCAGTAGAGCAAGAATAGGTGCAACGTCCTGCAGGCCCTGACGAACGCGGGCCAGCCCACCCTGCGCCAGATATTCCAGATAAAGCGGCAGATGATCCGGCAGTTCTCGGGCATCCAGCTCCAGGCCGTCAGCACGGTACTGATCCAACAGATCGACCATCGCCTGTCCGCGATCGCGGGATTCACCGTGTACATGTTCAAACAGCAGCAGCGACGTCGCGCGGCCGCGATCGAACAGCTCACAGTAGTCGGATTGCAGATCCAGCAGCGGCCGCGCTGCACAGTGGCGGATAAACTCCGCCAGCATCGCTTTTTGTTCACCGCTGAGTTCATCCGCTTCCTGCAGGGCTGCCTGCAGCTCTTCCTGATGATCGAAGAGTTCCTGCTCCGGGTAATCCAGCAGGCGGGCGATAAGACGTATCGCAATCATGATGCATCTTCCTCCCGCGTAGTTTTGATCGACACGTCAATCGCATCGATGCGGCGGCTGTTAAACAGATTGAACTTCACGTCGCTACCGTGGCAGCCGTCGCCGAAGCTGAAACCACAGCCCTTACTTTCAGGGAAGGCTTCACGCGCCTGCTCGCGGTGGCTGGACGGGATCACAAAGCGGTCTTCGTAGTTGGCGATCGCCAGATAGCGATACATCTCCTGCGCCTGCGCCTCGGTCAGCCCTACCTGCTCCAGCGCGCTGACGTCATGAACGCCGTCAACGGTTTCTGCACGCTTGTAGTGACGCATTGCCAGCATGCGTTTCAACGCCAGCAGTACCGGTGCGGTATCGCCAGCCGTCAGCAGGTTAGCGAGGTACTGCACCGGAATACGCAGGCTTTCCACATCCGGCAGCACGCCGTTATGGCTCAGCTGTCCCGCATCTGCCACTGACTGAATTGGCGACAGCGGCGGCACGTACCATACCATCGGCAGCGTGCGATATTCCGGGTGCAGCGGCAGCGCCAGCTTCCAGTCCATCGCCATTTTGTACACCGGTGAACGCTGTGCCGCGTCGATCACACTTTGCGGTACACCATCTTTCAGTGCCTGCTCAATGACCGCCGGATCGTTCGGGTCGAGGAAAACATCCAGCTGACTCTGGTAGAGATCTTTCTCATTCTCCACTGAAGCGGCCTGCTCAATACGATCGGCGTCATACAGCAGTACACCGAGGTAGCGGATACGGCCCACGCAGGTTTCTGAACACACGGTCGGCGCGCCCGATTCGATGCGCGGATAGCAGAAAATACATTTTTCCGACTTGCCGCTTTTCCAGTTGAAGTAGATTTTCTTGTAAGGACAGCCGGTCAGGCACATGCGCCAGCCGCGGCACTTGTCCTGATCGATTAGCACAATGCCATCTTCGCCACGCTTATAGATCGCGCCGCTTGGACAGGTCGCCACGCACGCCGGATTCAGGCAGTGTTCGCACAGGCGCGGCAGATACATCATGAAGGTGTTTTCGAACTGGCCGTACATCTCCTTCTGGATATGCGCAAAGTTGGCATCTTTCGAACGCTTGCTGAACTCGCCACCGAGAATCTCTTCCCAGTTTGGACCGTTCTCAATCTTCTTCATCCGCTCGCCGGTGATCAGCGAGCGCGGACGGGCAATCGGCTGGTGCTTACCGGCCGGTGCGTTATGCAGATGCTGATAGTCGAAATCAAACGGCTCGTAGTAATCGTCCAGTTCCGGTACGTGCGGGTTGGCAAAGATTTTCGACAGCACGCCAACGCGGCTCCCCATGCGGGGCTCCAGCTTGCCGTTAATTTTTCGAATCCAGCCGCCCTTCCACTTCTCCTGATCTTCCCACGCATGGGGGAAGCCCACGCCCGGCTTGCTTTCAACGTTATTGAACCAGGCGTACTCCATCCCTTCCCGGCTGGTCCAGACGTTTTTACAGGTTACTGAGCAGGTGTGGCAGCCGATACATTTGTCGAGATTCAATACCATCCCGACCTGTGAACGAATTTTCATTTAGCGACCTCCTGCTGGCTGCCCTGGCAATCGTCGTTGCCTTCACCATCTAACCAATTAATATTATTCATCTTTCTGACTATGACGAACTCATCGCGGTTAGAACCGACGGTGCCGTAATAGTTAAAGCCGTAGGACTGATGCGCGTAGCCGCCAATCATGTGCGTCGGTTTCGGGCAGACGCGCGTTACCGAGTTATGAATACCGCCACGCTGCTTCGTCGTTTCCGCACCAGGAATATTCACGATACGTTCCTGAGCGTGGTACATCATGGTCATACCCGCAGGCACGCGCTGGCTGACCACGGCTCTGGCGGTCAGTGCACCGTTGGCGTTGAAGGCCTCGATCCAGTCGTTATCCTCAATACCTAACTGCTTAGCATCGTCCTCGCTCAGCCAGACAATCGGGCCACCGCGCGACAGCGTCAGCATCAACAGGTTTTCACTGTAGGTTGAGTGAATACCCCACTTCTGGTGCGGCGTGATGAAGTTCAGCGCCATTTCAGGATTACCGTTAGGCTTGCGGTTTATCAGCGGCTGTACGGTGCGAGTATCGATCGGCGGACGGTAGACCAGCAGGCTTTCGCCAAAATCACGCATCCACTGGTGATCCTGATACAGCTGCTGACGGCCGGTCAGCGTACGCCATGGGATCAGCTCGTGAACGTTGGTATAACCGGCGTTATAAGACACATGCTCATCTTCCAGACCGGACCAGGTCGGGCTGGAGATAATTTTGCGCGGCTGTGCCTGGATATCGCGGAAGCGGATTTTTTCATCCTCTTTATTCAGCGCCAGATGGGTATGATCGCGCCCGGTAAATTCACCCAGCGCCTGCCAGGCCTTAACCGCAACCTGACCGTTGGTTTCCGGTGCCAGCGACAGAATGACTTCAGCCGCATCAATGGCACTGTCGATATTGGGTCGGCCCGCTGCCGGACCATCGGCCTTGACGTAGTTGAGCTTTTTAAGGAAATCGACCTCGGTCTGCGTATTCCAGCTGATGCCCTTACCGCCGTTGCCCAGCTTATCGAGCAGCGGTCCCAGGGAGGTAAAACGCTCATAGGTTGATGGGTAATCTCGCTCCACCACCATCAGATGCGGTGCGGTTTTACCCGGGATCAGGTCGCATTCGCCTTTGTGCCAGTCCTGCACGCCCAGCGGCTGTGCCAGCTCAGCGGCGGAGTCGTGCTGCATCGGCAGGGTCACCACGTCGGTTTCCACGCCAAGGTGGCCGACGCACAGCTCAGAGAAACGCTTCGCGATGCCCTTGTAAATTTCCCAGTCGCTGCGGGATTCCCAGGCCGGATCGACGGCGGCAGACAGCGGATGAATAAACGGATGCATATCCGAGGTATTCATATCGTCTTTTTCATACCAGGTTGCGGTTGGCAGTACGATATCGGAGTAGAGACAGGTGCTCGACATACGGAAATCGAGGGTCACCACAAGGTCAAGCTTGCCCTTGCCAGGATTATCACGCCATTCCACTTCTTCCGGCTTCGTCGCCCCCATTTCCCCCAGGTCATCACCCAGCACGCCGCTGTCGGTGCCCAGCAGGTACTTCAGCAGATATTCATGCCCCTTACCGGAAGAACCCAGCAGGTTAGAACGCCAGACAAAGAGGTTGCGTGGGAAGTTCTGCGGGTTGTCAGGCTGCTCGGCGGCAAAACGCACGGAGCCGTCCTTCAAACCGGCAACGGTGTAATCAACCGGGGAAACACCTGCTGCTTTTGCTTTTTCCGCCAGATGCAGTGGGTTAACGTTCAGCTGTGGTGCCGACGGCAGCCAGCCCATGCGCTCAGAGCGCACGTTGAAGTCGATAAGACTGCCGGTGTAGCGTGATTTATCCGCCAGCGGTGACAGCAGCTCTTCGGTTTGCAGGCTCTCATAGCGCCACTGGCTGGAGTGATTGTAGAAGAACGAGGTGCCGTTCATATGGCGCGGTGGGCGCTGCCAGTCAAGGCCAAAGGCCAGCGGCAGCCAGCCGGTCTGCGGACGCAGTTTTTCCTGGCCAACATAGTGTGCCCAGCCGCCGCCGCTCTGTCCGACGCAGCCGCAGAACACCAGCATATTGATCAGGCCACGGTAGTTCATGTCCATGTGATACCAGTGGTTCAGACCGGCACCGACGATAATCATGGAGCGTCCACGCGTTTTTTCAGCGGTTTCGGCAAACTCACGCGCAATACGAATCGTATTCTGACGCGGTACGCCGGTGATCTGCTCAGCCCATGCTGGACTGTAGGCCTTCACCTCGTCATAGGTTGCCGCACAGTTAGCATCATTCATGCCGCGCTCAACGCCGTAGTTCGCCAGCGTCAAATCGTAGACGCTGGTCACCAGCGCGGTGCTACCGTCAGCCAGCTGCAGGCGCTTAACCGGTAGCTTGTGCAGCAGAATTTCATCCAGCGCGACGGTGTTGAAGTCCTGAACTTCGGTACCGCCAAAGTAAGGGAAGCCGACGTCAACGATGTCATCGTGCTTGTCCAGCAGGCTCAGCTGCAGCTCGACTTCCTGCTGATCCTTACCTTCGCGTTGTTCGAGGTTCCACTTGCCCTTCTCGCCCCAGCGGTAACCAATCGATCCCTGCGGTGCAACCAACTCGCCGTTGGCTTCGTTGATGGCAATGGTTTTCCACTGTGGATTATTTTCCTGGCCCAGGCCATCAACCAGATCGCTGGCACGCAGCATACGTCCGGCAGCGTAATAGCCACCGTCGCGCGGCTCCAGCATCACCAGCATCGGCATATCGGTGTAGGTGCGAACATAGTTACGGAAGTATTCCACCTGGCGCTGCTGGTGGAACTCGGTCAGCATAACGTGGCCCATCGCCATCGCCAGCGCGCTGTCGGTGCCCTGCTTAGGCGCAAGCCACTGATCGCAAAGCTTGGCGATTTCGGCATAGTCCGGCGTAATGGCGACGGTTTTGGTGCCTTTGTAGCGGACTTCGGTAAAGAAGTGCGCATCCGGCGTACGGGTCTGCGGAACGTTGCTGCCCCACGCCATGATGTAGGAAGAGTTATACCAGTCGGCGGACTCGGGAACGTCGGTCTGCTCACCCCAGGTCATTGGTGATGCCGGAGGCAGGTCGCAGTACCAGTCATAGAAGCTCAGACAGGTGCCGCCAATCAGTGACAGGTAACGCGACCCCGAGGCGTAGGAAACCATCGACATCGCCGGGATCGGGGAAAAACCAATAATACGGTCAGGTCCGAAGGTTTTCGCGGTATAGACGTTAGCCGCAGCAATCAGTTCATTAACCTCCTGCCAGCTTGAACGTACGAAACCACCGCGCCCACGCGCCGCTTTATAGCTGGTGGCCTGCTCGGCATCTTCCACAATCGACTGCCACGCCAGGACCGGATCGGTATGGCGAGCTTTCGCTTTGCGCCAGAGCGTAATCAGGCTCTTGCGCATCAAAGGGTACTTCAGGCGGTTAGCGCTGTATAAGTACCAGGAATAGCTGGCTCCGCGGGGACAGCCGCGAGGCTCATGGTTAGGTAAATCCGGGCGGGTACGCGGATAGTCGGTCTGCTGGGTTTCCCAGGTGACCAGGCCATTTTTTACATAGATTTTCCAGCTGCATGAACCGGTACAGTTAACTCCGTGCGTGGAGCGAACGATTTTGTCATGCTGCCAGCGGCTGCGATAACCATCCTCCCAGTCACGGTTGGTGTTCAGGGTTTGCCCGTGATCGCCGGAGAAGGGTTCTGCCAGCTGTTTAAAATAGCGTAAACGATCCAGAAATTTGCTCATACGACATGCTCCAAAAAGGAATTATTTTTTATCGCGCTTAGTTATTTTTTTTACGGCCGTAAACCAGCCAGGTAATCGCGATACAAATCAGGTAAAACACTAAAAACACTTTCATTGCACCGGCTGGCGATCCGCTCATGCTCAGCGAAATCCCAAAGGTTTGTGGAATAAAGAAGCCGCCCAGCGCACCAATTGCCGAGATAAAGCCTAATGCGGCGCTGGTTTCGGTCACCGCTTCACGCTGCGCGGTTTCATCGCTGCCACCGGCGGCTTTGACGCGATCGATGGTCAGCTTGCGGAAGATGACGGCGATCATCTGGAAGGTGGAGCCGCTACCCAGACCGGCGGCGAAGAACAGCACCATAAACACACCGTAGAAGGCGATAAACGAGCCAGAGCTGGTTTCAGTCGGCAGGGTCAGGAAGACCAAAGCGGTGAATATCGCCATCAGGATGAAGGTAAACAGCGAAACGCGAACGCCGCCCAGGCGATCGGAAATAATGCCGCCGGCAGAACGCGCCAGCGCGCCGATAAACGGGCCGAAGAAGGCATACTTCATGATGGCGACGTCGGGAAACTGGGTTTTGGACAGCATGGCAAAACCAGCGGAAAAACCGATGAAAGAGCCGAACGCGGCAAGATAGAGCAGTGAGAGCATCCACAAATGGCCACGTTTAAGCACCGGTAGCTGCTCGCTCAGCGAGGATTTTGCTGCAGCCAGATCGTTCATGCCGAACCAGGCAGCAATCGTGGCGATAAACAGCAGCGGCACCCAAATCCAGGCCGCATTTTCCAGCCAGATACCACTATTGCCAGTTGAGCCACCGTCGTTGAAAAAACCAAAGATAGCCATCGAAATTGCCAGCGGAGCCAGCAGCTGCATAACGCTAACACCGAGGTTACCCAATCCGCCGTTGACGCCGAGCGCGCCACCCTGCATTGATTTCGGGAAGAAGAAGCTGATATTGCCCATGCTCGAGGCAAAGTTAGCGCCGGCAAAGCCGCACAGCAGAGAAATGATCACAAAAATAGTGAACGGCGTTTCGGGGTTTTGCACCGCAAAGCCCAGCCAGATGCAGGGAAGCAGTAAAAAGCAGGTGCTGAAGGTTGTCCAACGACGGCCACCAAAGATGGGAATAACAAACGAGTAAGGCACGCGTAGAATCGCGCCGGAAACGGAGGGCAGTGCAGTCAGCAGAAAAAGCTGATCGGTGGTAAAGTTAAAACCAACCTTGTTCAGGTTTACAGCGACGGTGCTGAACAGCATCCAGACGCAGAAGGACAGCATCAGACAAAAAACGGAAATCCACAGGTTACGGCTGGCGATTCGCTTTCCCGTTGCCGCCCAGAACTGGGCATTTTCGGGCTGCCAGTTTTCGATGACTGCGCTATGTTTCTTTCCTGGTGAAGGGGATGATTGGGACATATTTTTCTCAGTGGCGTTGTTGAAGATGGCACCATCCTGAGTAGTAATGCCTCTGGTCGAATTGACGTATATCAACGAGCCTGCAGGTGCCCACCCGCCCAGGCACGGAATTACCTCTAAATAGGGGTAGGAGAAAATAAAAATAAAAACATGATAATCAATTGGTTATTGAAATATTAAGGTGGTTACCTATGGTTATCATATAATCAAGATATTAAGTATTACCTCAAAAGAGGTATGGGTATTCTCTCTTCAATGAAAGACAATAGTACCAACTACTGTATATTCAGCCGTTTTACGCAATTAACCCCCCCGGAATAATGGATGACTAAAAACCCTGCTCCCGCGACCGTTCTGCTGATTGACGATCACCCGATGATTCGTACCGGACTGAAACAATTGATCGGTATGGACGATCGTCTGAAGGTGATTGGCGAGGCAGGCAATGGTGCAGAAGGTGTACTGTTGGCGGAAAAAAATGACTACGATCTGATCCTGCTGGATCTGCATATGCCAGGAATGAATGGTCTGGAAACGCTGGAACAATTGCGCGCGATAGACGCCCGCGGACGCATCGTGGTATTTAGCGTTTCAGATTATGAAGATGATGTCGTACGCGCACTCAAGCGGGGGGCCGATGGCTATCTGCTGAAGGATATGGAACCCGAAGCGTTGTTGAACTCGCTACACCGCGCCGCTGCCGGGGAAATGGTACTGAGCGAAACATTACCACCGCTGTTGGCTGCCAGCCTCCGCCAGCAGCGACCAAAAGAAGTGCCGGATATTGAACAGCTTACCGCCCGCGAACGCGATATCCTTAAACTGATTGCAATGGGAATGAGTAATAAACTGATAGCGCGTCGCCTGTGCATCAGTGAAAGCACAGTGAAGGTACACGTTAAGCATTTGCTGAAGAAACTACAGATGAAATCGCGGGTTGAGGCGGCAGTCTGGTCGTTGCAAAACGGCTATAGCTAAAAAGAAGGCAATAAAAAAGCGACGATCGGAGATCGTCGCTTTTCGCATTAACTCAGTCAGCAGTTTCGCGATTATTCGCGGAACAGCGCTTCAATATTCAGTCCCTGTGCCTGCAGAATTTCGCGCAGACGACGAAGACCTTCAACCTGAATCTGGCGAACACGCTCGCGGGTCAGACCAATTTCGCGACCCACATCTTCCAGCGTGGCCGCTTCATAGCCTAACAGGCCGAAACGACGTGCCAGCACTTCACGCTGCTTGGCGTTCAGTTCGAACAGCCATTTGACGATGCTTTGCTTCATGTCATCGTCCTGGGTGGTATCTTCCGGACCGTTATCTTTCTCGTCGGCCAGAATATCCAGCAGCGCTTTCTCAGAATCTCCGCCCAGCGGCGTATCAACCGAGGTAATGCGTTCGTTGAGGCGCAGCATCCGGCTTACGTCATCAACAGGTTTATCTAACTGCTCGGCAATCTCTTCCGCACTTGGCTCATGATCGAGCTTATGGGAAAGTTCACGCGCGGTGCGCAGATAAACGTTCAGCTCTTTCACGATGTGAATCGGCAGGCGGATGGTACGGGTTTGATTCATGATCGCCCGTTCAATCGTCTGACGAATCCACCAGGTGGCGTACGTGGAGAAACGGAACCCTCTTTCCGGGTCAAACTTCTCTACGGCACGGATCAAACCGAGGTTACCTTCTTCAATCAGATCCAGCAGCGCCAGACCACGATTGCTGTAACGACGGGCGATTTTTACCACCAGACGCAGGTTGCTTTCAATCATTCGGCGACGTGAAGGAATGTCGCCACGAAGCGCCCGGCGGGCAAAGAAGACTTCTTCTTCCGCCGTTAACAGTGGGGAATAACCAATCTCCCCAAGATAGAGCTGTGTCGCATCGAGCACACGCTGTGTGGCCCCCTGCGACAGCAGTTCTTCTTCTGCTAAATCGTTATCACCAGGTTCATTTCCGACAAGAGCCTTCTCATCAAAAACCTCAGCTCCGTTTTCGTCGAATTCCGCATCTTCATTTAACTCATTAACTTTCAGCGTATTCTGGCTCATAAGCGGCTCCTACCCGTGATTCCAGGGCAGAACACCAAGGTTCTGCCGGTTATCGCTGCGGTAAATAACGCAACGGGTTTACGGATTTCCCCTTGTAACGAATTTCAAAGTGCAATCTAACCGAACTTGTGCCGGTACTGCCCATGGTGGCTATTTTCTGACCCGCTTTAACCTCTTGTTGTTCACGGACCAGCATAGTGTCGTTATGGGCATAAGCACTCAGGTAGTCATCATTATGTTTGATGATTATCAGATTACCGTAACCGCGCAGCGCATTCCCGGCATATACCACCCTGCCTGAAGCGGTGGATACAACGGACTGACCACGTGAACCCGCGATATCGATACCTTTATTGCCTCCTTCGGAAGCAGAGAAGTTATCAATAATCTTACCGTCTGTCGGCCAACGCCAGCTTCCCACTGGGGTTGCGCTGTCCGTTGTACTGCTGACGGTCGGGGCGGTAACCGGCGCTGTTGTCGTTGCAACAGTTGTGCCGGATGAAGGCAGCATTTTGCCTCCACTTCCTCCACTTGGAGTACCTGAATCCTCAGAATACGTAATAACCGGTTGCCGTGCAACAGGTGTTGGCTTCATTTGTGTACTGGAAGGAGGAGTCGTTACGCCACCCGCAGTCGCATCGGCAACCGTGATTGCATTACCACCGGTAATCGGCGTACCGCCGCCGTTGCCAACCTGAATCTGCTGGCCAACGTTGAGCCCGTAAGGGGCAGGGATATTATTGCGCTGCGCCAAATCGCGGAAATCATTGCCGGTAATCCACGCAATGTAGAACAGAGTGTCGCCACGCTTAACGGTATAGCTGTCACCGCTGTAGCTACCTTTCGGAATGTTCCCATAACTGCGGTTGTAAACAATGCGCCCGTTTTCCGTCACCACGTTTGGTGAAGAAGAAGAGGAGGAAAGCATTCCACCATTTGAAGACGACGGCGGGCGGGCGGGAATAAATCCACCGCCGCCCCCGCCACCTGAATTACTCAGCATGCCTGAATCATTACCGCCAACTGAACTGATGGGAGCCTGCGTATTATCGCTGGAACAACCTGCCAGCCAAAAACCTATCAATGAAACGGCCGCAATACGGCGCAACTTAAAAACCGGGCTTCCAGTGCTCATTCTTCCCCCATTACGGCAATGCTTATTAAAGACAGAACTGCGGCCGGGCTGATGGTTTACAGCATCTTCTGTCAGCCCGCGCGAATTATTCAGATACTAGCAATATCAACCACAACGTGCCATGCCAGTTGTATTAATCTTTATTAGCGACTCACTTCAGGCCAGATCACCCTGCACCAAAGGAACAAAGCGAACCGGCTCGATGGTTTCAACCACAAACTCACCTCCCCGGCGGCGAATGCGCTGTAAAACCTGCTGCTCTTCCCCCACCGGCAACACCATAATGCCCCCTTCATCCAGCTGTGCCAGTAAAGCATCCGGTATTTCCGGCGGGGCCGCCGTCACAATAATCGCGTCGAAGGGCCCGCGAGAACGCCAGCCGAGCCAGCCGTCGCCGTGGCGGGTTGAAACATTATGCAGATCGAGCTGCTTCAGTCGGCGCTTGGCCTGCCACTGCAACCCTTTTATGCGCTCGACGGAACAAACATGCTCCACCAGATGCGCCAGAATCGCTGTCTGATAGCCGGAACCGGTACCGATTTCCAACACGCGCGACTGCGGGGTGAGCTCCAGCAGCTCGGTCATTCTGGCCACCATATAGGGCTGAGAAATCGTCTGTCCGGAACCAATAGGCAGCGCCATATTGTCCCAGGCTTTATGCTCAAAAGCCTCATCAACGAAGCGTTCGCGCGGCACATCTTCTATTGCCTGCAGCAATCGTTCATCGTTAATGCCCTGCTTTCTCAGCAGTGTAAGCAGCGTATCGATCCGGCCGCCGCTTACCATTGTTGGTCAACCTCAACGCGTGACAGCCAGGAAGATACAACCTCCTGCGCCGCATGGGCGGTCAAGTCGACATGAAGAGCGGTAACCGACACATAACCCTCATCAACCGCAGCAAAATCGGTACCCGGGCCTGCATCCAGCTTGTCGCCCGGAGGCCCAATCCAGTACATCGTATTGCCTCTCGGGTCCTGTTGCTGAATCGCCCTGTCGCTGGGATGGCGGCTGCCGCAGCGCGTCACCCGGATACCTTTAATCTGCTCCAGCGGCAAATCGGGAACATTAATATTAAGAATGCGGCCCGTGCGCAGCGGTTCACGCTCCAGCGCACGCAGAATTGAGCAGGTCACCGCCGCTGCGGTTTCATAATGCTGGTGCCCGTCCAGCGACACCGCCAAAGCAGGAAGCCCCAGATGACGCCCTTCCATCGCTGCCGCAACGGTCCCGGAGTAGATCACATCATCACCGAGGTTCGGCCCGGCGTTGATTCCGGAGACCACAATATCCGGCTTGGGGCGCATCAGGGTATTGACCCCGAGGTAAACACAGTCGGTAGGCGTTCCCATCTGCACGGCAATATCACCGTTGGGATAATCAAACGTGCGCAGTGGTGTTTCCAGCGTCAGCGAGTTTGACGCCCCGCTGCGGTTACGATCGGGAGCAACAACCTGGACCTCAGCAAACTGGCGCAGCGCCTTTGCCAGCGCCTGAATACCTGGCGCATGGATACCATCGTCGTTACTCAGCAAAATTCGCATTTAACACCTAACCTGTTGATAATTTTTGTTCGCCCGATTCCGACAGCAGGGATAACTGACCGCTGTGCGTATGAAAAATACGCGGAATAAAAGGCGTGGCTGGAAGCCATTTTAGCTGGATGATTCGGGTTGTGGTAGGTGTAAGTTTCTGGTTTCAATCGACTAGAAGCTGCCGCCGAAGCGGCAGTAAAAAACAGGTCCGCGCGCTATTCATCAACCTCGTCGGCACTGCCCTGCGGCAGAAGCAATTCACGCACCACGCTGGTGGCGAAGCTTCCCGCCGGCAGCCAGAAGTTCATCGCCAGCGTGGCATCATCCAGCCAGACCCAGCGCAGATCGCGGGGGATCACCAGCATCGCGCGGCGTGCGGCTTCCACCTTTTCACGCGTCATCAGTTCGATTAAGGCCGTTTCCGATACCAGAGAAGCCTGCTCCAGCGCCAGCGCCTCATCGCGGGTGCCCCATTCACCGCTGCCCGGCAACGGAGCGGTAACACGCAGTTCGTTTTCGTAAACGCGCTGTTGCAGGGTATCCAGCTCTTCTGCTGTGGCAACAAACCAACTGCCGCGCCCGGTCAGCTGCAGCGCATCGCCGTTCAATACCTTCGTCAGCGTACCCTGCTGTGCCAGACGATCGCTGACAACCTGATTAAACATCGCGCTTCGCGCCGCCGAGAGCAGGAAACTGCGTTTGTTACGCTCGCGCACGCGGATTTCATCTGCCGCCCAGCGCTGCGCCATCAGCAGGTTGTTACCATTATGGCCAAAACGCTGGCTGCCAAAATAGTTGGGGACACCACCCAGAGCAATCTGCTGCAGGCGCTGCTCTACGGCATCACGATCGGTCACCTGCCGCAGGACCAGCCGGAAATCATTGCCCTGCAGGGCCCCGGTACGCAGCTTGCGGCGGTGCCGGGCACTTTCCAGCACCTCAACCCCTTCCAGCGCGAATTTGCGCATATCCGGCGTCTCTTTACCCGGCAGTCGCAGGCAGAACCACTGTTCGGTAACGGCGTGGCGGTCCTTCATACCGGCAAAGCTGGCGTCACGCGGATGAATACCAACGAATTTTGCCAGCGCTTCAGCCACGAAGCGGGTGTTACAGCCGGTTTTACGAATACGCACCAGAAGCTGTTCACCGTCGCCGTCCGGTGCGTAGCCCAGATCCTCAACCACAACGAAATCTTCCGCCGTGGCCTTCAGCACGCCTTCGGCGGTCGGTTTACCGTACAGCCAGTTCTGCTTTGCTAAATCCATCTTCAGGCCTTAATCAGCAGCGCAACGGCTTCACAGGCAATGCCTTCACCACGGCCGGTAAAGCCCAGCTTTTCGGTGGTGGTGGCCTTCACGTTGACTTCATCCATGTGGATACCCAGGTCTTCGGCAATATTGATGCGCATCTGCGGCGTGTGCGGCAGCATTTTCGGTGCCTGTGCGATGATCGTGACGTCAACGTTGCCCACGCGGTAGCCTTTTTTCTCAATCTGGCGCCACGCTTCGCGCAGCAGCTCACGGCTGTCCGCACCTTTATAGGCGGCGTCGGTGTCCGGGAAGAGTTTACCGATATCGCCCAGTGCAGCCGCGCCCAGCAGTGCATCGGTCAGCGCATGCAGCGCCACGTCACCGTCGGAATGGGCCAGTAATCCTTTCTCATAAGGGATACGCACGCCGCCAATAATCAGCGGGCCTTCGCCGCCAAAAGCGTGTACATCAAAACCATGACCAATACGCATTATGCGTTCTCCTTATTATAAATTTGGGTCAGATAGAACTCGGCCAGCGCCAGATCTTCCGGCCGGGTTACTTTAAGATTATCACTGCGTCCGCTGACTAATTCCGGGTGATAGCCGCAGTACTCGAGGGCAGAAGCCTCATCGGTAATGCTGGCACCTTCACGCAGGGCACGCTCCAGACAATTTCGCAGCAGCGCCAGCGGGAACAGCTGCGGCGTCAGCGCGTGCCACAGAGCTTCACGCTCCACCGTATGGGCAATCGTTTCGGCACCGCCGGTTGCCCGCTTCATGGTATCGCGTACCGGTGCGGCAAGAATACCGCCGACCTCACTGCGCTGGGTCAGCTCCAGCAGCCGGGTCAGATCGTTGAGATGCAGACAGGGGCGAGCGGCGTCATGTACCAGCGCCCACTGCGCATTTTCAGCCGCTTTTAATCCGGCCAGCACCGAGTCGGCACGCTGGTTACCGCCCACCACCTGAATAATACGCGGGTCGTTCGCCACCGGCAGTCGTGAAAAATAGACATCATCCGGGCTGAGAGCCACAATCGCCTTAGTCACCGCCGGGTGCGCCAACAGCGCATCCAGGCTGTGTTCAAGAATCGTTTTGTTGCCGATGGAAAGATACTGTTTGGGGCACTCGGACAGCATGCGGCTGCCAATCCCCGCTGCGGGCACAACGGCGATCACGTGCGGACAGGAGTCTGCGATGTTCATGGTTATCGTTACTGATTGGCTGGTTGGCTTTGCTGCGCGTTTCGTTTGCTTTGATCCGGCACAAGGCGATAGAAGATCTCACCGGGTTTGATCATTCCCAGCTCGTTACGTGCGCGTTCCTCGATCGCTTCCGAACCGCCGTTAAGATCGTCGATTTCGGCAAAAAGCTGATCGTTGCGCGCTTTAAGCTTGGCGTTATTGGTCTGCTGCACCGCAACATCCTCATTAACGCGCGTATAGTCATGTATGCCATTCTTGCCCAGCCAGAGCGAATATTGCAGCCAGCCCAGCAGAACAAGTAACAGCAGCGTAAGTTTTCCCATCCCCGCCCCCTGAAAAACGGCTCAATCATCCCATAACTTTTACTACGACTCCACTCTGCCAGTGAAATAGAGCTGTTTTCTCGGACTAAGCCGCGCAAACGCGGCAAAAAACACCAAATGAGAAGTAATTTCTGGCGCAGGTTAACGAAAAATTTTGTAACGCAGCGATGCGTTTACACATCAGGCGTGAAGGTCACCAACCGGTTAACTGGCTAAACAGCAGCCAGAACAGGCAAATAACTACCATCACCGTTGCAATCGTAGTCCAGATCAGATGCCCGCGCAGCAGCACGCTGATCGCAATACCGACCAGCACGGAAACCGGCAGCAGAGCAAGGAAGAACGGCCAGGTGTAAAGGAAGAAAAACAGGGTGTTAGAACCGTACAGTATAAACGTTGTAGCGAGGGCTACCCACCATGAAGCGAAGCCCACCACGCCGCCAGGAAATGGCCAGGAAGCCTCATCTTGATCGCTTTTGTCTTTTCTTGCCAGCAGTGGGGTGACGTTTTGCATAGATATCCCATTAACGCTTGAGCGGAGCACCGAAACGATGCCCGCCTGAGTAACGCCCGCGAGGGCGTTAACAGTCGCTGTATCAGGGTTTGATAATATCGCGCTGGCGCAACAGGTCTAATATCTGGGCGGTTAAATGTGTTACCAATTGTTCACCGTCCAGGTGGAGGTCAGCCCGTTCCGGGGCCTCGTAAACCGAGTCGATACCGGTGAAATTACGCAGCTCCCCTGCCCTGGCTTTTTTGTACAATCCTTTCGGATCGCGCGCTTCACAAATGGCCAGCGGCGTATCGACAAACACCTCAATAAAACGCCCTTCTCCCAGCATCTCGCGCACCATATCGCGCTCGGCACGGTGCGGCGAAATAAAGGCAGTGAGTACCAGCAGACCCGCATCCACCATCAGCTTCGCCACTTCTCCCACCCGGCGGATATTCTCCCGGCGGTCGTCATCGCTGAAGCCGAGATCGCGGCACAGGCCGTGGCGCACGTTATCGCCATCCAGCAGATAGGTACTGGCACCCAGACGGTGCAGTACCTGCTCCAGCGCACCGGCGACGGTGGATTTACCGGAGCCGGAAAGCCCGGTAAACCACAGTACCGCGCCCTGATGACCGTGCTGCCCTTCACGATCTTCCCGGCTGACCGGGTGATCGTGCCAGACGACATTCTCGTCATGCAGGGCCATATCAGTTACCGCCCAGCAGGTCGCGCGCGTTCCAGTGCGGGAAGTGACGACGCACCAGCGCGTTCAGCTCCAGCTCAAAGGCGCTGTAGTGACCTGCCGCCTGCTGCGTTTCCGCCAGCGCTTCAAGGATCATACCGGCCCCAACGGTGACGTTGCTCAAACGATCGATAAAGATCATCCCGCCGGTTACCGGGTTTTGCTGATACGGATCAAGCACCATTGGCTCATCGAATGTCAGATCCACCAGGCCAATCCCGTTCAGCGGCAGCTCCTGCGCTTCATGACGAGTCAGATTATTGATCTCAACCTGATACTGAATTTTCTCCAGGCGCGCGCGGGTCTTCTTACCGGCAATTTTCACGTCAAAGCTCTGGCCCGGCACCAGCGGCTGCTCGGCCATCCACACCACATTGACCGACGCGCCCTGTACCGGTTTGAGATCGGCATCAACGGCCACCAGCAGGTCGCCGCGGCTGATGTCGATTTCATCTTTCAGCACCAGGGTAATCGCTTCGCCCGCGCTGGCCTGCTGCAAATCACCATCAAAGGTGACGATGCGGGCAATGGCCGACTCCACGCCGGACGGCAGCACTTTTACCCGCTGACCGACCTGTACCACACCAGACGCCAGCGTACCGGCGTAACCGCGGAAGTCGAGGTTCGGGCGGTTAACGTACTGCACCGGGAAACGCATCGGCTGCTGCTCTACCACGCGCTGCACCTCAACGGTTTCCAGCACGTCGAGCAGCGTCGGGCCGCTGTACCAGTTCATTGCGACGCTCGGCGACGCCACGTTCTCGCCTTCCAGCGCGGAGAGCGGCACAAAGCGGATATCCAGATCGCCCGGCAGCTGTTCGGCAAAGTCGAGGTAGTTCTGTTTGATCTCTTCAAAGGTCTGCTGGCTGTAGTCCACCAGATCCATTTTATTGACCGCCACCACCAGGTGTTTAATGCCCAGCAGCGTAGAGATAAAGCTGTGGCGACGGGTTTGATCGAGCACGCCTTTACGGGCATCGATCAGCAAAATCGCCAGATCGCAAGTTGAAGCACCGGTCGCCATGTTGCGGGTGTACTGCTCGTGCCCCGGGGTATCGGCGATAATGAATTTACGCTTCTCGGTAGAGAAATAGCGGTAGGCGACATCGATAGTGATGCCCTGTTCGCGCTCGGCCTGCAGGCCATCCACCAGCAGCGCCAGGTCCAGCTTCTCACCCTGCGTACCGTGGCGCTTGCTGTCGTTGTGCAGCGTGGAGAGCTGGTCTTCATAAATCTGTCGGGTGTCGTGCAGCAGGCGGCCAATCAGCGTACTTTTGCCGTCGTCAACGCTGCCGCAGGTCAGAAAACGCAGCAGGCTTTTATGCTGCTGAGCGTGCAGCCAGGCTTCCACCCCGCCCTGATCGGCGATCTGTTGTGCAATAATGGTATTCATGGCGGCTCCTTAGAAATAACCCTGGCGTTTCTTCAGCTCCATCGAGCCAGACTGATCGCGGTCAATCACCCGCCCCTGACGCTCGCTGGTGGTGGAAACCAGCATCTCTTCAATAATCTCCGGCAGCGTTTGCGCTTCAGACTCTACTGCGCCGGTTAGCGGCCAGCAGCCGAGGGTGCGGAAACGTACCATGCGCTGTTCGATTTTCTCGCCGGGCTGCAGGTTAATGCGCTCGTCGTCGATCATCATCAGCATGCCGTCACGCTCCAGAACCGGGCGCTCAGCGGCCAGATATAGCGGAACGATTTCGATATTTTCCAGGAAGATATACTGCCAGATATCCAGCTCGGTCCAGTTAGAGAGCGGGAACACGCGAATGCTTTCGCCTTTGTTAATCTGGCCGTTGTAGTTGTGCCACAGCTCCGGGCGCTGATTTTTTGGGTCCCAGCGGTGGAAGCGGTCGCGGAAGGAGTAGATACGCTCTTTCGCGCGGGATTTCTCCTCGTCACGACGTGCGCCGCCAAAGGCCGCATCAAAACCGTATTTGTTCAGCGCCTGCTTCAGCCCTTCGGTTTTCATGATATCGGTATGCTTGGCGCTGCCGTGGACAAACGGGCTGATGCCCATTGCCACGCCTTCCGGGTTGCGGTGAACCAGCAGCTCGGCGCCAATGTTTTTTACCGTACGATCGCGGAATTCGTACATTTCACGGAATTTCCAGCCGGTATCAACATGCAGCAGCGGGAACGGCAGCGTTCCCGGGTAGAAGGCCTTACGCGCCAGGTGCAGCATCACCGATGAGTCTTTACCGATGGAGTACATCATCACCGGATTGGCGAACTCTGCCGCCACTTCGCGGATAATATGGATACTCTCCGCCTCCAGTTGACGCAGATGAGTCAGACGTTTTTGATCCATAACTTTTCCTCAAGCCAAATTCACAACGGCGGACTCGCGTCCGTCCTGCTGCGCAGAATGTTGATACCACGCCAGCTGCTGATGCAGATTGACCACTTCGCCAATCACTAACAGCGCCGGGGTTGGGGCGTTGCGTGCCAGCTCGTCCAGCTGATCCAGTGTGCCGGTCAGCACCTTTTGATCCTGTCGGGTGCCACGGCCAATCACCGCCGTCGGAGTTTTAGGGTCGCGCCCGTGGGCGATAAGCTGGCTGGCGATGTCGCCTGCGTTTGCCGATCCCATATAAATTGCCAGCGTCTGTCGCGCACGCGCCAGCGACGGCCAGTCAGTGCCGCTGCTGTCGGCCCGGCACTGGCCGGTGACAAACAGCACGCTCTGGGCGTGATCGCGGTGGGTCAGCGGTATCCCGGCATAGGCGGTTGCGCCTGCCGCTGCAGTCACACCCGGCACCACCTGGAAGGGAATACCCGCCTCCACTGCCGCCTGAAGCTCTTCGCCCCCGCGACCAAAGATAAACGGATCGCCACCCTTCAGACGCACCACGCGCTTACCCTGTTTGGCCAGCTCAACCAGCAGGCGATTGGTTTCTTCCTGCGGCACGCTGTGGGCGTTAGCACGTTTACCGACGCAGATACGGTCGGCATCGCGGCGGACTAAATCCAGAATTTCATCACTGACCAGATAGTCATACAGCACCACATCGGCCAGCTGCATGACCTGCAACCCGCGCAGCGTCAGCAGACCGCTGTCGCCCGGTCCCGCTCCCACAAGGATAATCTCTCCCTGTGCGGCTTCCGGTTCATCCAGCTGCTTATCCAGCGTGAGGCGAGCGCCGTCAACGTTGCCCGACCCCACCTGGCTGGCAAACAGCCCGTTAAAGGCTTTCTCCCAGAAGCGGCGTCGATCGGACATTTTACTGAAGCGGGCTTTGACCTTGCCGCGCCACTGACCGGCAATCTCGGCCATCTGGCCCAGCGTGGCGGGCAGCAGGGTTTCAATTTTTTCACGCAGCAGGCGCGCCAGCACCGGCGCAGTACCGCCGGAAGAGATAGCCACCACCAGCGGCGAGCGATCGACGATGGAAGGGAAAATAAAGGAACATTTCGGCTGGTCATCCACCACGTTCGCCAGCAGGAAACGATCGGTGGCGTCCTGAAACACCTGGCCGTTGAGATCGCCATCATCGGTGGCAGCGATCACAAAAAATACGCGGTCAAGCTGGCTGGCATCATAGGCCTTCGCCAGCCATTCGATTTCGCCCTGGGTTTCCAGTTCGGCCAGTTCGTCGCAGAGTTCGCGTGATACCACCAGTACCCGCGCACCGGCGCGTCGAAGCAGTTCGATTTTGCGCGCGGCCACATCGCCGCCGCCCACTACCAGCACCGGTTTGTGTCTGATATCAGCAAATAGAGGAAGGTAATCCACGTAAACCCTGTCGCTTATCACATAAAGTTAACAGGACTATACGTCCCCGCATTAAGGCTTATGAAATTACTAATTGGAATGAGTAGTTACCTAATGGAATAACGTACTGGTAAAGCAGCGAACAAAATGTGCTTAACGGATGATATTTCGGGTATTTCAGAGCGAATGAAATTGTGCAACCCGCGTCACAATTTCATACTAGCGGGGCAAAATTTTTCGCCCGATTTAACACGGGATAACGACTAAGGAATTTCGAATGTTCACCTTACTGCGTCTGGGGGCGCTGGCAGCGTTGATCGGCTGCGGAATAAGTCTGCCGGCAGGCGCAACAACGGAAAAAGTGGGCAGCATTGCCGAACAGCAGCTGCGACATATTGCCACCTATTTTCCCGGACGCATGGCAGGCAGCCCGGCAGAGATGCTTACAGCCGACTACCTGCAGCAGCAGTTCAGCGCACTGGGCTATAAAAGCGATACGCGCCGTTTTAATACCCGCTATCCCTGGCACCATCAGGACGGCGAGGACACGTGGCGTAATATTAATGCCACCTCGGTGATTGCTGCCCGCGAAGGCGAAGTCCCACAGCAGATCCTGATTATTGCCCACACCGACAGCACCTCCCCGCAGAGCGATGCCGACGTACAGAAAAACCTCGGCGGGCTGAGTGCTCAGGCGGCGGACAATAACGCCTCCGGCCTGGGGGTAATGCTGGAGCTGGCGGAGCGTTTGAGCAAGGAGCACCTGCACTACAGCCTGCGATTTGTCGCGCTCAGCGGAGAAGAGATCGGCCAGCGCGGTAGCGAAGATTACCTGGCGCGAATGAAGCCGGAAGAGAAACAAAATACTCTACTTGTGATTAACCTCAACAGCCTGATCGTCGGCAATCATCTCACCTTCAGCAGCGGGAATAACACGCCGCTGGCCGTGATGCGCCAGACGCGTGACCGGGCGCTGACGCTGGCCAGACGCAGCGGAATTTATGCCGTCGGTAAAAAAGAAAAAAATGCCAGCGGCAGCCCCTTCGACCGCGCTGGTTTTCCGTTAATGACGGTCAGCACCAGCGACGGCCCGTCCGGCAAAATGCCCGCAGTACTGAAACAGCATTTCCCCGTCGGGCTACGCAATCAGGCACAACGTGATAATCTGGCCTATATCGACCACTGGCTTCCGGGCCGCATCACCAGCCGAACCCACAGTACCGTGGCCGTGCTGCTGCCGCTGATCCGCGAGCTGGCCAATCCCTGATCCTGTTGGAGCCATCATGTATATTGTCTTTCTCAGCTATACCCGCCCGATGCAAGAAGTTGAAGCCGTACTGGAGTCGCACGTAGCGTGGATTAACCGTTACTTTGCCGAAGGCGTGTTTATCAGCGCCGGGCGCAAAGATCCGCGTACGGGGGGGATGATCATGGTGAAGGATATCGATCGGGCGCGGCTGGATGCGATTTTGGCGGAAGACCCGTTCCAGGCCGTCGCCAGCTATGACGTGACCAAAGTGAATATTACCCGTTCGGCGGAGGAATTTGCCGGCCTGACCGGGATCTGAACCGGGCTTACGGTTCAGCATGGGCACGTTTACGCGACTGCTCGTCATAAACAAATGCGCGACAACAGAAGCTTAACGCCAACGATAAGCTTCTGCTCTTGAGCCCGCGTATTTGCCCTGCTAAGCCAGCGGCAGCCCGGCACCTTGCACAGGGCTGCTACCCACTCAGCTTATCACTCGTGCAGGCCGCACTCGCGCTTCAGGCCAAAGAAGCGCGTCTCTTCCTCAGCCATACCCGGTTCCCATTTGCGGGTCGTGTGGGTGTCGCCAACGGAGAGGTAGCCCTGCTCCCGCAGCGGGTGATAATCCAGACCGTTCTGCTGCAGGTACTGATACACCTGACGGTTATCCCAGTCGATAATTGGCAGCAGCTTGAATACGCCTTTCTTGATCGCCAGCACCGGCAGATGCGCCCGGCTGCCGGACTGATCGCGGCGCAGACCGGCGAACCACGTTTGCGCATTCAGGCTTTCCAGCGCGCGGTTCATCGGCTCAACCTTATTGATTTGGTTATAGCGTTCAATGCCTTCAACGCCCTGCTCCCACAGCTTGCCGTAGCGTGCTTCCTGCCAGGCCGCGCTGTGTTCGGCGCGGAACACCTTCAGGTTCAGATCCAGCTGCTCGGTCAGCTTATCAATAAACTGATAGGTTTCCGGGAACAGATAGCCGGTATCGGTGAGGATCACCGGGATATCCGGCTTCTGGCGGGTGACCAGATGCAGGCTCACCGCCGCCTGAATGCCGAAGCTGGAGGTCAGCACCGCTTCGCCCGGCAGATTCTCCAATCCCCAGATCACCCGATCTTCGGCTGAAAGCTTATCCAGCCGGTTATTGATCTCGGCGAGCGCCATCACGCGCTCCACCTTGGGTAGTGCATTCAGTTCAGAGAGATCGAGTACCGCCATCTTACACCTCCATCATTCCCAGAAATCACGGGCCGGATCGAGCACCGGTCTGACGATGCCGGTGCGGATCGTAAAGTCACCGAAGCCTTCATCCGCTTCGCGCTCTTTCGACCAGCGGCCGATCAGCTCATCAAGCGTAGCCAGGATTTCCGTTTCATTAATGTTTTCGCGATACATGCGCGGAATACGGGTTCCCATGCGGTTACCGCCCAGGTGCAGGTTATAGCGCCCCGGCGCCTTGCCCACCAGGCCGATCTCGGCCAGCAGCGCACGGCCGCAGCCGTTCGGGCAGCCGGTGACACGCAGCACGATATGCTCATCGCCCACCCCGTGCGCGGTCATGATCCCCTCCACGCGGGTCACAAATTCCGGCAGGAAGCGTTCGGCTTCCGCCATTGCCAGTGGACAGGTCGGGAACGCCACGCAGGCCATTGAGTTTTCGCGCTGGTGGCTGACGTTTTCCATCAGGCCGTGCTGCTTCGCAATCTGCTCAATTTTCTCTTTTTCCGATTCCGGCACACCGGCCACAATCAGATTCTGGTTAGCGGTTAAGCGGAAGTCGCCCTGGTGAATCTTAGCGATCTCCACCAGACCGGTCTTCAGCGGGCGGCCCGGGTAGTCGAGCAGGCGGCCGTTTTCCACAAACAGCGTCAGGTGCCATTTGTTATCGATGCCTTTTACCCAGCCAAAACGATCGCCACGGGTGGTAAATTCATACGGACGGATCGGCTCGAAGGTGACGCCAGCGCGGCGCTCAACTTCAGCTTTGAAGACGTCCGGCCCCACGCGCTCCAGCGTATATTTGGTTTTAGCGTTCTTACGATCGGTGCGGTTACCCCAGTCGCGCTGGGTAGTCACCACGGCAGCCGCTACATCCAGGATTTTTTCCACCGGGAAATAGCCAAACTCGCTGGCGGTACGCGCATAGGTGGCTTTGTTACCGTGGTCGATGGACAGACCGCCGCCCACCAGCAGGTTAAAGCCGATCAGCTTGCCGTTTTCGGCAATCGCAATAAAGTTCAGGTCGTTGGCGTGCAGATCCACGTCGTTATGCGGCGGCACCACCACGGTAGTTTTAAACTTACGTGGCAGATAGGTTTCACCCAGAATCGGCTCAACGTCGGTGGTGGCAACCTTCTCCTGATCCAGCCAGATTTCCGCATAGGCGCGGGTCTGCGGCAGCAGGTGTTCGGACAGCTTCTTCGCCCATTCGTACGCTTCCTGATGCAGTTCAGACTCGATCGGGTTCGAGCTGCACAGCACGTTACGGTTTACGTCATTGGCGGTGGCAAGCGCGTCCAGCCCGACTTCATGCAGCATCTGGTGGGCAGGTTTAACGTTGCCCTTCAGAATACCGTGGAACTGGAAAGTCTGGCGGTTAGTCAGACGGATGCTGCCATAGATGGTGTTATTCGTGGCGAATTTATCAATCGCCAGCCACTGCTGCGGCGTCATGATGCCGCCCGGCAGGCGGCAGCGCAGCATCATCGCATGGCGCGCGTCCAGCTTCTGCTCGGCACGCTCGGCACGAATATCGCGGTCATCCTGCTGATACATACCGTGGAAACGGATCATCAGGAAGTTGTCGCCGTTAAAACCGCCGGTCAGGCCGTCGTGCAGGTCTGCAGCAATACTTCCACGCAGGAAGTTGCTCTGTTTTTTCATCCGCTCGGCGTCGACCAGCTTACCTTCGACAACCAGAGGACCAGGGTATCTTTCATTGCTCATTAGTACACATCTCGCTGATAACGGCGCTCAATGCGCAGATCGCTTAAGAATTCATCTGCCGTTTCGATGTCCATGCCACCGTATTCGGCTACCACTTCCAGTAATGCTTGCTCAACGTCTTTAGCCATGCGATTGGCATCGCCGCAGACATAAATGTGTGCGCCTTCCTGAATCCAGCTCCACACTTCCGCCCCTTTCGCGCGGATTTTATCTTGTACGTATATTTTATGTTTCTGGTCGCGTGACCAGGCTAAATCAATATTGGTCAGCAGGCCGTCTTTGACGTAGCGCTGCCATTCAACCTGATAGAGGAAGTCTTCGGTAAAGTGCGGATTGCCGAAGAACAGCCAGTTTTTGCCGCCGGCACCTTCGCTATCGCGCTGCTGCATAAAGGCGCGGAACGGCGCAATACCGGTACCCGGGCCAATCATAATCACCGGGGTTTCCGGGTTGGCAGGCAGGCGGAAGTTATCGTTGTGCTCAATGAACACGCGGATTTCATCGTCCTCCACCAGACGGTCGCCCAGATAGCTGGAGGCACCGCCCGCACGGGCACGGCCTTCAATTTCATAGCGCACCACGCCAACGGTGATATGCACTTCCGTTTCGTTCTCAGCCTGGGAAGAGGCGATCGAATAGAGGCGCGGCGTCAGAGGGCGCAACAGCCCGGTCAGCTGTTCGGCGTTCAGTTCGGTCGGTGCAAAGCGTGCCATATCAACGATCGGCGTGTTCTGCGCATACTGCTGCAGGCTGGCCTTATCGGTGATCTGCGCCAGCAGCGCTTCATTATGGGAAAGTTTGGCATACTGCTCGACGATCTGCGGGGTATTAACCGTCAGCTCGTAGTGTTTTTGCAGCGCTTCCGCCAGCGGCAGCGTTTCACCGTGCACGCTGACCGGCTCGTCACCCTTCAGCCACAGCAGCTCCAGCAGCTCTTTCACCAGTGCGGGATCGTTCTCAAACCACACGCCCAGCGCATCGCCCGGCTTGTAGCGCAGTCCTGATTCACCCAGATCGATTTCGATATGGCGCACGTCTTTATCGGAATCGCGGCCGGTGATTTTCTGATTTACCGCAAAGCTGGCGGTCAGCGGCGCTTCTTTAGTGTAAGGGCTGCTGTGGATCTCATTGACGCTACCTGCAGCCGTGGCTGCCGCCGCCGCAGGGGCTTCTTTCGGCACGCGCGCCTGTAAAATTTCTACCAGCTGTTTACGCCAGGCTTCGGCCGCCGCAGCGTACTCAACGTCGGCATCCACGCGGTCCAGCAGGCGTGTTGCGCCCAGCTCGGCCAGCCGGTTGTCGAAATCTTTACCCGCCTGACTGAAGAATTCATAAGAGGTATCGCCCAGGCCGAACACCGCAAAGGCGCTGGCGTCCATTTTTGGCGCTTTCTTCGACATCAGGAACTTATGCAGCGCCATGCCCTCTTCTGGCGGTTCACCCTCGCCCTGGGTGGAGGTGACCACCACCAGCAGTTTTTCCTGGGCAATCTGCTTGAACTTATAGTCACCGGCATTCACCAGGTTGACGTTTAGTTTCGCCGCAAGCAGGTCATCACGCAGCTGCTCTGACAGGCGGCGAGCATTGCCGGTCTGCGAGGCAGAAAGGATGGTGATGGTTGGTACCTCGACCGGAGCAGGTGCTGCTGCAACCACCGCCCCCGGAGCCTGATTGACCATGCCCCAGAAGTAACCGGACAGCCACGCCAGCTGGGTTGGGGTGTAATCCCCGGTCGCTGCCTGTAAGCGGGCAAGCTGATCGGGATTCAGCGGAAGCATATTTAGAGGTGCCTGAGTCGTCATTGCGTCGATAATTCCAGTGTCGGAGATCTGATTACTGACAGGGTAAGGGCAAGCAGAATAACCCTTAAATAAGGGTTGGCAATAATTAATAACCAAAATGACTAAATGGTTTTTCAGGTAAGGCTTATTGGCAAAACAGGTTGATAATGTTTTTATTTATCAGCCAGTTAAAACAGAAGGCATTTGGTTTACACTTTGACAGGGCGCCGTTACCGGGAAACGGGTGCGAAAAAAGCTGTTTTCCGGTATCCTGCGGCGGTTTTCACCATCAAGACTGAGACTGTAACCATGGCGACCACGCTGTTTAAAGATTTTCAATTCGAAGCCGCACACCATCTGCCGAATGTGCCTGCCGGGCATAAATGCGGCCGACTGCACGGGCACTCTTTTATGGTGCGTCTGGAGATTACCGGCGAGGTGGATGCGCATACCGGTTGGGTAATCGACTTTTCCGAGATTAAAGCGGCATTTAAGCCGGTTTACGATCGTCTCGACCACTATTATCTGAACGATATTCCTGGCCTCGAAAATCCGACCAGTGAAGTACTGGCGGCCTGGATCTGGCAGCAGATGAAGCCGGTACTGCCGCTGCTGAGCGCGGTGATGGTGAAAGAGACCTGCACCGCTGGCTGCGTTTATCGCGGCTAATCGGCCCCGTTGCCGGTCACCGCTGGCAACGTAGAGCGATCCTCATTCCGTTGCCTGATAGTCGGTGTCCGGGATGAGGTCAGTCCGAGCACACCGGAACGGCAAAAGACGCTCCCTGCGAGCCTCGGCACACGGCATCCCTGCCGTGTGACGTCCGGTTTACCTCAGACTGGCCTCATCCCAATAAGTACCGCTTTCGCTGCTTTCCCGCTAATACGTCTGGCTAAACCTAAAATAAGCCTTAAAAATCAACCTCTCTTTCTTATGCAAAATCCGGCATAGCTTTGCTCATATTTATATATTCTTATCGAATATATAATAGCAAATCACGATATATGGTCGTTTTTTTAGTTCGTGATAGTCTCTCGCCATAAGTTCAGATCAATAATAATAACTTATTAAGAGAAGGTGTCACGTGCCCGCATGGCTTAATTTAGCAATCGATTCATTCTGGCCCATGCTTTATGCCGGACTGACATTTACCATCCCATTAACCTTAATTTCATTTATTCTTGGCTTATCCCTTGGCTTTATTGCTGCACTGGCCCGTTTATATGGACCAGAGCCGTTAAAAAAAATTGTTCGCTTTTACGTCTGGCTTATTCGCGGCACGCCTCTGCTGGTGCAGCTGTTCCTGATTTTCTATGCTCTGCCCAGCGCCGGTATTACGCTGGACGCGTTTCCCGCAGCGATAATCGGCTTTACGCTGAACATTGGTGCCTATACGTCAGAGGTCATTCGCGCCACCCTGCTTTCCGTGCCGAAAGGCCAGTGGGAGGCGGCGCACTCTATCGGTATGAACTGGGCACAGGCACTGCGCCGGGTGATTATTCCTCAAGCTGCACGCATTGCCGTGCCGCCGCTGTCGAATACCTTTATATCACTGGTAAAGGATACGTCTCTGGCTTCGGTCATTACCGTGCCTGAGTTGTTCCTTGCCGCACAGCGAATTGCGGCAGTGACCTATCAGCCATTAATATTATATACCGAAGCAGCGATCGTTTATTTAATTATCAGTTCAGTGCTCTCTTCTCTACAGACCCGTCTGGAGAAAAAGCTGGAAAATACAGGCGCAGTGAAGGAGAAAGAGAATGATAACGCTGTCCGGAATTGAAAAAAGATTCGACGACAACCCCGTATTAAAAAATATTAACCTGAAGATTAAAGAAGGCAGCGTGACGGCGTTAATTGGTCCGTCGGGCAGCGGGAAAAGCACCCTGCTGCGCTGCGTTAATCTGCTGGAAGTTCCTCAGGCCGGGGAATTAACCCTCGGAAAAGAAAAACTTGTGTTTAACGGCAGCGGACGCGCCAGCAGAAAAGATGTTTATCGCATCTGCCAGCAGACCGGCATGGTATTTCAAAGCTTCCAGCTGTTCCCCCATCTGCGGGTGATTGAAAACATTACCGAAGGCCTGATTACCGTGCATAAGCAGTCGGTGAAACAGGCTAAGGAGCGCGCTGAAGAACTGCTGGCCAAAGTGGGGCTGCTGCACAAGCGCGATGCCTGGCCGGCCAATCTTTCCGGTGGTCAGCAGCAGCGCGTGGCCATTGCCCGCGCGCTGGCCCCCTCACCGAAGGTGCTGCTGTGCGACGAGCCGACTTCCGCGCTGGACCCGGAACTCTCGCTTGAAGTGGTGGCGGTATTACGACAGCTGGCCAAAGAAGGAATGACCATGCTGATGGCCACTCATGACCTGCGGCTGGCGGCCAATATTGCCCAGCAGGTGGTATTCCTGGAAGCCGGTGAAATTGTTGAAACCGGCACCTCACAGGACATTTTTACCCAGGCGCAAAAAGCCCGGACCAAAGCCTTTATCTCGACCCTGACCGAAACCCTGCCCGATTCATGGGAAATTTGAAGTTAAGACGGCATCACCCAACCCATTCAGGAGTTATGACTATGAAAACTATCGCAACGCTGCTGCTGGCAGGCATGGTACAAATCGGTTTTTCTGGCGCAGCGCTGGCGGAAACCGATCTGGCAAAAATCCAGTCGGCTGGCGTCTTTAAAATCGGTACCGAAGGGACTTATCCTCCATTTACCTTCCACGATGCTTCCGGCGCGTTAACCGGTTTTGACGTCGATATTGGCCGCGAAGTGGCGAAACGCCTGAAGGTGAAAGCTGAATTCGTTGAGGGGAAATGGGATGGCCTGATCGCCGGTCTGGACGCCAAACGTTATGAGGCGGTGATCAATCAGGTATCGATCACCCCGGAGCGCCAGGCGAAATATGATTTCTCTACCCCGTATCTTTCTTCGAAAGCGGCGCTGATTGTGCGCGATGATAATAAGACGATCAAAACGTTCGAGGATCTGAAAGGTAAAAAATCTGCGCACACCCTGACCAGTAACTATGCCCAGCTGGCGCGCGGCTACGGTGCGGAAATCGTCGCTACCGACGGTTTTAACCAGTCGGTTGATCTGGTGGCCCAGGGCCGTGCAGATGCCACCATTAACGACAACCTGTCGTTCCTCGACTTCAAAAAACATAAGCCGGATGCGCCGGTGAAAATCGTCGCCAGCCGTTCCGATGCCGAACAGGTCGGTATTCTGATTGAAAAAGGCAATCCGCAGCTGAAAGAAGCGATTGATAAAGCGCTGGCCGATATCAAGAGCGACGGCACCTGGCAGCGTATTTCAGTGAAATACTTCGGCACCGACGTGTCCAAATAAATCTTCAGCGGGCTTCTCGTAAGCCCGTTTTGCATCCGCGATTGCTCCTCTTACCCACGCCCGTTCTCGGGCGTGTTTTGAAACATTTTGTCATATTCCTGTCACGCCCGCTCTCTAGTCTGTCGCTCTCCAACAAAGATCGAGAGAATCTCAATGAAGCTTTTCAGCAAACTTTCCGTTATCGCTCTGGTTTTTTCCGCCTGCGCCCAGGCCAGCACCATTAACATCCTCGACTTCCCTCAGCCGGATAACAACCCGGAAGAGTTCTACGCACTGACCGAGATCCCGGCGGGCGGCATCATCAAGTATGAAACCGACGCCAAAACCGGCTTTATCGTTGCCGACCGCTTCCAGTCTATGCCGGTAGCCTATCCGGCCAACTACGGCTCGCTGACCCAGTCGCTGGGCGGTGACGGCGATCCGCTGGATGTGATCTTCTACACCCGCGCACCGATGGCACCGGGTACGCGGATCAAACTGCGCCCGATTGGCGTGCTGAAGATGATCGACGGCGGCGAATCCGACGACAAGATCGTGGCGGTTCCGGCCAGCAAGATCGATCCAACCTATGATGACATTAAATCGATGAGCGACCTGCCTAAGATCGAGCAGGAACGACTGGAAGCGTTTTTCCGCGTCTACAAACAGCTGCCGGACGGACGTAAAAAAGTTGAGCTGAACGGTTTCGGTGATACCGCGGCGGCGAAGACGGAAATTAAGTCGGCGTATGACGCCTGGAAAGCAAAATCAGGTAAGTAAGCGATAAGGGGGACGCTGACCATTGCGGCCGTCCCCCCTTTCGTCAGGCGATGTTCAGGTATTTATGCGTCTGCATCGACAGCCGCCAGTTGCGGGCAATACAGGTATCAATGCACAGCTGGGTGGCATCCGCTTTCTGGCTAATCGGCTGTAGAGCAATAATCCGCGCTTTATCGTCATCCAGTGTGGCCAGCAGCGCATCCAGCGCATCAACATCGCGCTGACGCGCCACAGGATGCTTCACCTCATCCGCACGCACCAGCGCCTGATTCAGCACGTCGTAACCTCCGCGCATATTGACCTTCGGCGATACCGTCACCCAGGTCTGCGGCGTACAGCGCACCGTATGCGTGCCGCTGGTTTCAATCTGGCAGCTGAAGCCCTGCTGTTGCAGGCTTGCGGTCAGCGGAGTCAAATCGTGAATGCACGGCTCGCCGCCGGTGATCACAATATGGTTTGCCGTCCAGCCGTTGCCACGGATCACGCCAATCAGCGCCTCGGCATCCGCCGCGCCCCAGGCATCGGTTTCCACCGTCTTCAGCAGAATATCCCCCAGCGAGGTTTCCCGATCGGCCAGCTTATCCCAGGTGTGTTTGGTATCACACCAGCTGCAGCCCACCGGGCAGCCCTGTAAGCGGATAAAAATTGCCGGTACGCCGGTATAAATACCTTCGCCCTGCAACGTCTGGAACATTTCATTTATCGGGTACTGCATCGACTTCTCGGCTGATGGTTAAATTACGGGCGCAGATTATGGCAGATTGTCGCCCCGGGACCAACCAAAGCCTGCGCTGCAATGGGTAAGAAAATTCTGCGGGTACTTATAGCAGCCCCTGCAAACGCCTGGCGGCCTCTTCTCCGGCAAACCATTCCACCAGGAAATCGAGCAGTGCGCGCAGCTGGCGGGACTGATGCTGGCGCGAAGTATAGATGGCAAAAATCCCCAGGCTGTCGAGCTGGAACTCCGGTAGCAGCGCAACCAGCCTGCCGCTCTCCAGCAGTGCCCCCACGCTGTGCAGCGGCTGCATAGAAATGCCCGCCCCGGCCAGCGTGGCGCTGAGCAGTATCAGCGAGTCATTGGCGCTGATACTGCCGCTGACCGCGACCGTGTCGTGCTCCTCCCCCCGACTGAAATTCCACAGGCTTTTGCCAAAGTGAGAATAGGTCAGGCAGTTGTGGTGCACCAGCTGCTCAGGGTGCTGCGGTGTGCCTTCCCGCGCCAGATACGCAGGCGTGGCGCAAATCACCGACTCGCAGGCGCTAAGCGGGCGGGCAATCAGGTTAGGCTCCAGCTGGCCGGTAATGCGCAGCGCCAGATCGATACGCTCTTCCACCAGATTCACCAGCTGGTTGCTGGAGTGAAGATCGATGCGAATGCGCGGATAACGCTGCTGAAAGGCGGTTATCGCCGCGGCCAGCACGCTGTTGCCCAGCGATAGCGAACAGGAAATCCGCAGCAGCCCCGCGAGCGCTTCCCCTTCAGGCTGGTTGCTCTGTTCTATTTCACCTGCCAGCTGCAGCAGCTGCCGACATCGTACCAGCGCGTGCTCCCCGGCCGGGGTCAGGCTCAGCCGGCGCGTGCTGCGGTGCAGCAGCCGCGCGCCGGACCACGTTTCCATTTCACTCAGATAACGAGTGATCATCGCCCGCGACATGCCGAGTACGTCCGCCGCTGCCGTCAGGCTGCCCCGCTGAACAATGGTGATAAAAACATTTGCCGCCGTGAGTCTGTCCATCATATGTCCGTTTTACGCAACAATCTGTTGCCTGATAGTCGGTTTATTCCGCGGGATATGCAACCTACACTGGTTATTTTCCGGTTAAGGTCATTCCAAATGAAAACTCGTTTCGCCCTGCTGCTGGCTTTTGCCGCCAGCCCGTCACTGTATGCTGCCCAATCGCTCAACCTTGATGTCTACAATCCGGGAGAAAACAGCATTTTTGCTGTTTCATCGGAGATCATCACCGGCCCGACCGAAGCCGTATTGATCGATGCTCAGTTCCAGCGCAACGATGCCCAAGAGCTGGTGAAACGCATCAAAGCCAGCGGTAAGCGCCTGACCACCATCTTCATCAGCCAGTCGGACCCGGACTATTATTTCGGTCTGGACACTCTGCACCGCGCCTTCCCCGACGCGAAAATCGTCGCCACCGCACCGACCGTTGAGCTGATCAAGCAGACTAAAGACGGCAAGCTGGCCTTCTGGGGTCCGAAGATGGCCGACAACGCGCCGCAGTCGCTGATTGTGCCCGAGGTGATTCAGGGCGACAGCTTTAAGGTTGATGGCGAGACGGTAGAGATTAAAGGCCTCAAGGGGCCGCAGCCGCACGACAGCTATCTGTGGGTTCCGGCGCTGAAAACGGTGCTGGGTGGCGTAGTCGTGTCCGGCAATAATATTCACGTCTGGCTGGCGGATGCGCAGAGCAAAGCAGAACGCTCGGCCTGGCAGCAGAAGCTGGAAGATATCAAGGCGCTGAGACCGGTCCGCGTGGTACCGGGGCACTTCCTGCCGGGCGCCGATGAGAGTGTTGCCTCGGTGAACTTCACCCTGCGCTATCTGCAAACGGCTGAAGCGGAGCTGGCAAAAACCAAAGACTCGCAGGCATTTATCAAAGCGATGAAGCAGCACTATCCGCAGTTGAAGGATGAGTCTTCACTGGAGCTGAGTGCGAAGGTGCTGAAAGGCGAAATGAAATGGCCGCAGTAGTCGGCTAAGTGCACAAATTATCGCCTGGCCATCGCGCCAGCCGGACGTAAAAAAGCCCCGTCATGACGGGGCTTTTTTCAATCTGTCCGCAGCCGCGCAGGCCGCTGCGAACCGTCAGTCATTACTGACCTTTAACTTCTTTCAGACCGTTGAATGGAGCACGGTTGCCCAGCGCTTCTTCAATACGCAGCAGCTGGTTGTACTTAGCAACACGGTCAGAACGGCTCATAGAACCGGTTTTGATCTGGCCCGCTGCAGTACCTACCGCCAGGTCAGCGATGGTTGCATCTTCGGTTTCGCCTGAACGGTGAGAGATAACCGCGGTGTAGCCAGCATCTTTCGCCATTTTGATCGCAGCCAGAGTTTCGGTCAGAGAACCGATCTGGTTGAATTTGATCAGGATGGAGTTAGCGATGCCTTTCTCGATGCCTTCTTTCAGGATCTTGGTGTTGGTTACGAACAGATCGTCACCAACCAGCTGGATTTTGTCGCCCAGCACTTTGGTCTGGTATGCGAAACCAGCCCAGTCAGATTCGTCCAGACCGTCTTCGATAGAAACGATTGGGTACTGTTTGGTCAGATCTTCCAGGAAGTGAGTGAACTCTTCAGAAGTGAAGGCTTTGTTGCCTTCGCCAGCCAGTACGTATTTACCGTCTTTGTAGAACTCAGACGCTGCACAGTCCATCGCCAGGGTAACATCTTTACCCAGCTCGTAACCTGCTGCTTTAACCGCTTCAGCGATAACAGCCAGTGCTTCTGCGTTAGAACCCAGGTTAGGCGCGTAGCCACCTTCATCACCCACAGCGGTGTTCAGGCCTTTCGCTTTCAGTACTTTAGCCAGGTTGTGGAAAACTTCAGAACCGATACGGATCGCTTCTTTGATAGTTTTCGCGCCAACAGGCTGAATCATGAATTCCTGGATGTCGACGTTGTTGTCGGCGTGCTCACCACCGTTGATGATGTTCATCATTGGCAGTGGCATAGAGAATTTGCCCGGGGTGCCGTTCAGTTCAGCAATGTGCTCGTACAGTGGCTGACCTTTAGAGGCAGCTGCAGCTTTAGCAGCAGCCAGAGAAACAGCCAGGATGGCGTTAGCACCAAACTTGGATTTGTTCTCGGTACCGTCCAGATCGATCATAATCTTGTCGATGTTTGCCTGGTCTTTTGCATCTTTACCGGTTACCGCTTCAGCGATAGGACCGTTAACGGCTGCAACAGCTTTAGTTACGCCTTTACCCAGGAAACGAGATTTGTCACCGTCACGCAATTCCAGGGCTTCACGGGAACCGGTAGAAGCGCCTGATGGAGCTGCTGCCAGACCAACGAAACCGCCTTCCAGATGCACTTCGGCTTCAACGGTCGGGTTTCCACGGGAGTCGATGATTTCGCGACCGATGACTTTAACGATTTTGGACATTAGTTTTTCCTCAGTACAAGTTAGCTTAAACTTAGACACACCACCTGAAACCCTGCGGCATCAGGTGGTTATGAAAATACTTATTTTGCCAAACGCTTTTGGTACTCGCTGGCGGCTTTTACAAAGCCACTGAACAGCGGGTGTCCGTCACGAGGTGTTGAGGTGAATTCCGGATGGAACTGACACGCAACAAACCATGGGTGGTTAGGGATTTCAATAATCTCAACCAGCTGGTCATCCCCGGAGCGGCCTGCAACACGTAATCCCGCTGCTTCAATCTGCTTCAATAGCATATTGTTGACTTCATAACGATGACGGTGACGCTCAACGATGGTGTCGCTGCCGTACAGCTTGCGCACCAGGCTGTCGTCGGTCAGCTGACACTGCTGGCTGCCCAGGCGCATGGTGCCGCCCAGATCGCTCTGCTCGGTACGCTGCTCAACGTTGCCTTCTTCATCACGCCATTCGGTGATCAGCGCAACAACCGGATACTTACAGTCAGGTACGAACTCGGTAGAGTTAGCGCCTTCCATATGGGCTACGTTACGAGCGAACTCCATCAGCGCAACCTGCATACCCAGGCAGATACCCAGGTAAGGGATGTTGTTTTCGCGAGCGTACTGCGCGGTCATCAGTTTGCCTTCCACACCGCGATAGCCGAAGCCACCAGGGATAAGAATAGCATCCAGACCTTTCAGCACTTCCACACCGCGTGTTTCAACATCTTGCGAATCGATCAGTTTGATGTTGACGGTGACTCGGTTTTTCAGGCCGCCGTGCTTCAGCGCTTCGATTACGGATTTGTAAGCGTCAGGCAGTTCGACATATTTGCCGACCATACCGATGTTCACTTCGCCACCCGGATTGGCTTCTTCGTAAATCACCTGCTCCCACTCGGCCAGATTGGCTTCCGGTGCGTTCAGGTTGAAGCGTTTGCAGATGTAATCATCCAGGCCCTGAGACTTCAGCATGCCTGGGATTTTGTAGATTGAATCAACATCTTTCAGTGAGATAACCGCTTTTTCCGGAACATTACAGAACAGGGCGATTTTCGCACGTTCGTTAGCCGGTACGGCGCGATCTGAACGGCAGATCAGCACATCAGGCTGAATACCGATAGACAGCAGTTCTTTCACTGAATGCTGAGTAGGTTTGGTTTTCACCTCACCCGCTGCCGCCATATACGGCACCAGAGTCAGGTGCATATACATGGTGTGTTCACGGCCGACGTCTACCGCCATCTGGCGGATCGCTTCGAGGAACGGCAGGGATTCGATGTCGCCCACAGTACCGCCAATTTCCACCAGCACGACATCGTGGCCTTCGCCACCTTCAATGATGCGTTCTTTAATGGCATTGGTGATATGCGGGATAACCTGAATGGTCGCACCCAGATAGTCGCCGCGACGCTCTTTGCGCAGGACTTCAGAGTAAATACGGCCAGTCGTGAAGTTGTTACGACGGCTCATCTTGGTACGGATGAAGCGCTCGTAGTGACCGAGATCCAGATCGGTTTCCGCGCCGTCATCAGTGACGAACACTTCGCCGTGCTGAGTTGGGCTCATGGTACCTGGGTCCACGTTGATGTACGGGTCCAGCTTCATGATGGTCACGTTAAGACCACGCGCTTCGAGGATGGCGGCCAGGGAGGCTGCGGCAATGCCTTTACCCAGAGAGGAAACGACCCCGCCGGTCACAAAAATATAGTTCGTTGTCATGCTGAACCTGAGAATGTAGGTTTAAAGACGATGGAATGAATAACCAGGACGGGAAAATAGTATACCCGAAACCCCTGTTGCCGACAATTAATCGTTTCCATGTTGTGACTATTCCACCGCTTTTATCACTCTGAGACTACCTGATTTCTTAATTCAGGATGTTGATGTGCGTCACACTTTTGTTGAATCGTGTCAGCCAATTATTCCTTGAATTTGACCTGTTGCCACGCGGCTTCCATCTGTTCCAGCGTCGCCTGCTGCATTTCCAGGCCCTGTTCGGCGATAATTTGCTCAACCTGACGGAATCGACGCTCAAACTTGACATTGGCCTTTTGCAGCGCGGTTTCCGCCTTTTTGCCCAGATGACGCGACAAATTCACCGTTGCAAACAGCAGGTCGCCGATCTCCTCTTCCAGCTTGTCCTGGTCGACAACCGCCTGTTGAGCCTCGTGCATCACTTCATCAATCTCTTCGTACACTTTACCCAGCACCGGTCCCAACGTGTCCCAGTCAAAGCCAACGCTGTTGCAGCGTTTCTGAATTTTATGCGCGCGCATCAGCGCGGGCAGCGCATGTGGGATATCGTCCAGCACCGAGTGCTGTGCTTTTTCCGCGCGCTCATCACTTTTGATTTTTTCCCAGTTCACCAGCACTTCGGCGCTGTCGGCCACTGTCGCACCGGCAAAGATATGCGGATGCCGGCGTTCCAGCTTGTCGCTGATGGCGTTGCAGATATCGTCGAAGTTGAAACGCCCTTCTTCCTGCGCCATCTGGGCGTAAAACACCACCTGGAACAGCAGGTCGCCAAGTTCACCGCGCAGGTCGTCGAAGTCGGCGCGATCGATGGCGTCGATAACTTCATAGGTTTCTTCCAGGGTATAGGGGGCGATGGTGGCATAGGTTTGCTGGCGATCCCACGGGCAGCCGTGTTCCGGATCGCGCAGGGTTTTCATGATGCCCAGCAGGCGATCGAGAGCGTTCATAGTGGTGAGTCCTTGTTGTAGGAATAATCAATGGAATGAGGATAATCGTTATTGAGCTTTAAAGGCGCTTCTGATTTCGTAACAAAGCGTCCGTTATAGCTTTTAAAAGCGCTTCAGGTTCTGCGCACGGGCGATCGTTATGGGGCTTTCCTGGCGCTTCCGGTTTCGTGCTCGGGCGACCGTTATGGGGCAGAACGTTCACCTTCATATCATCGTGTTGCGGCGAGAAAAAACGACCGATTGATGCGTTGCCGGTTAATCATTGAGGGATTGTAGCAAAAAAGTGGGAAGACATTGATGTCATGTCTTTTGCGTGTAACCGACTCATCTGGCACGTACGCTTACCTCGCATAAAATCATACTGCGACAATCAACGAAGTACTTTCGGTTAGGGAGCAGCGGGTTCTGGAAAAAGTGAGACAGCAATAGCGCTCAAGCAGCTAACTAGCAATAGGTTCACTGCAACGAAATGCCTGAAACAAGCATAAAGCTAACCAAGAGAATTCGGTTCAACTCACAGCACCACAAAAGCCATTAAGCAATCGGTGCAGGCGGGCTTCGCGGACCGTCGGGCGCATGGACGCGCCCGTCGAGCCTATAGGGACATATTCACGGCGAGTCCGCGAAGCCTGCCTGCACCGATAAGCCAGCCGCCGATCGTACCGCGACGATCAAACACCCAGCCAAACCCCATCCACATCCAGAAATACATCACAGGTTATCAGCCAACCCCGCCTGCACCGATAAGCCAGCCGCCGATCGCGCCGCGACGATCAACATCTCAACACGACGCAACCAGCAGCCATCACCAACTATCAGTGCAAACGCTTCGCATCAATAATATCCGGCACCTGATTCAACCGCGCCAGCACCCGACTCAGCACCTGCTGATTGTAAATCTCAATATCCATATCAATCGTTGCCAGCTGCTTACGAGTATCGCTGTGGCTGGACACGCCCAGCACGTTAACCTTCTCGTTGGCCAGAATCGTGGTGATATCACGCAGCAAACCGCTGCGATCGTTGGCCGTCACCCGCACCACCAGCGAATAACCACTGGAATAAGTTTCACCCCACACCGCATCCACAATACGCTCCGGCGCATGCGACATCAGATCGGCCAACTGATCGCAGTCGGCGCGGTGAATGGAAATACCGCGGCCCTGAGTAATAAATCCGGTAATGTCATCGCCCGGAATCGGCTGGCAGCAGCGGGCAATATGGTGCATCAGATTGCCAACCCCCTCGACAACCACCCTGCCGCTCTCTTTACTGCGCGGCACGCTGTTCGAGGTTTTCTGCGTCAGCTGGCGCAGCGCTTCGCGATCTTCTTCTTCCGCACTCGGCTTATTCAGCTTCGACTGCAGATAGTTGCTCATCTGATTGAGGCGAACATCGCCACCGCCAATAGCCGCCAGCAGTTCATCGAGCGTGTTGAAGTTGTAGCGCGGCAGCAGCAGTTTCTCTGCATCCTTCAGATTGATATCCAGGTGATCCAGTTCGTTATCCAGGATCTGCCGACCGGCAATAATATTCTTGTCACGATCCTGCTTGCGGAACCAGGCATGGATCTTCGAACGCCCGCGGCTGGTCGTCACGTAGCCCAGATTTGGGTTCAACCAGTCGCGGCTCGGATTCGGCTGCTTCTGGGTGATGATATCGATCTGATCGCCCATCTGCAGCTGATAGGTGAACGGCACAATGCGGCCGCCGATTTTGGCACCGATGCAGCGGTGGCCGATATCGCTGTGAATATGGTAAGCGAAGTCCAGCGGCGTGGAACCGGCGGGCAGATCCACCACGTCGCCTTTCGGGGTAAATACATATACCCGATCGTCGAACACCTGGCTGCGCACTTCGTCGAGCATTTCGCCAGAATCGGCCATCTCTTCCTGCCAGGTAATCAGCTTACGCAGCCAGGCAATACGCTCTTCATGGCCGGACGCACCCCGCACGCTGCCGCCCGTTCCGCCCTCTTTATACTTCCAGTGCGCCGCTACGCCCAGCTCGGCATCTTCATGCATCTGACGGGTACGAATTTGAATTTCAACGGTTTTGCCTTTCGGCCCCAGCACCACGGTATGGATCGACTGATAGCCGTTCGGTTTTGGGTTAGCGACATAGTCATCAAATTCGCTGGGAAGATGGCGATACAAGGTATGTACAATCCCCAGCGCGCCGTAGCAGTCCTGCAGGCGTTCGGCTACGATGCGCACCGCACGTACGTCGAACAGCTCATCGAAGGCCAGCGATTTTTTCTGCATCTTGCGCCAGATGCTGTAGATGTGTTTCGGGCGACCATACACCTCGGCCTTAACGCCCTCTTTGACAATTTCATCACGCAGCGACTGTACGAACGTATCAATATAATCTTCGCGATCGATACGGCGTTCATGCAGCAGTTTAGCGATACGTTTGTATTCATCAGGGTGCAGATAGCGGAAACAGAAATCTTCCAGTTCCCACTTCAGCTGGCCAATCCCCAGCCGGTTAGCCAGCGGAGCATAGATATTAGTACACTCTTTCGCCGCCAGTACGCGCTCATCTTCCGGCGCGTCCTTAACCTCACGCAGGTGCGCAATACGCTCAGCCAGCTTAATCACTACGCAGCGGAAGTCTTCCACCATCGCCAGCAGCATACGGCGAACGTTATCGACCTGTTCAGAGGCCATGGAATCGTTATGGGTGGCTTTTAGCTGGCGAATCGCATCCATATCGCGCACGCCGTGGACCAGCGAGACGATAGGCTTGCCGAAGTGCTCTTCCAGCACCTCTTCAGTGACGACATTCGCATCGGCCAGCGGGAACAGCAGCGCCGCGCGCAGCGTCTCATTGTCCATGCTGAGCATGGAGAGAATTTCCACCATTTCAACACCACGCCACAGCAGCAGCGCGGCATCAGGGTGTCCTTTGGTCGCGGTTTCACAATAGCGCCAGGTATCGGCCAGTCGTTCACATGACTGCTGGTTGGAGATCCCCAGACTGGTGATCCATTGGTCGAGGGCAAACTCGCCAGCCGTATTCAAATGTGCACTTCTTACCGCAACCATATCCTCTCCTGGCATAGCCTCGTTCAGGGCTTATTTTCGGCTAAACAGCACCATGGATTCCAGATGCCCGGTATGTGGAAACATATCGAGCATTGTCACCCGCTCCAATTGGTAGCCGGACTTCAGGAGTACCTGACTGTCCCTGGCAAGTGTTGTCGGGTTACAGGAAACATAGACCACGAGTTCCGGCGCAAGTTTAACAATATGCTCCATCACTCCGGCCGCTCCGGCACGCGCCGGGTCCAGTAACACCTTATTGAATCCTTCGCCAGCCCAGGGCTGACTTGTCACGTCCTTTTCAAGGTTATGCTGGTAAAACGCGACATTGTTCAGATTATTTAATGCTGCATTATACGCAGCCTTTGCCACTAATGCTGCAACACCCTCCACACCCACGACATTTTCAGCCAAATTTCCCATAGGCAGGGTAAAATTGCCCATTCCGCAGAACAGATCCAGCACCCGATCGTGCGGTTGCAGGTCCAGCCACGCCAGCGCACGGGCCACCATCTGCTGATTAACCTCATCGTTAACCTGGATAAAATCTCGCGGGCTGAAGGTCAAACCTAACGGACCGGAATGGATAACCGGCATTTCCCCGTTAAGCTGCTCCAGAGTGTCACTATCCGGCGCAAGAAACAGCGACAGTTGATGTTTATGCGAAAACTGTTCCAGTTTTTGACGATCCGCAGCGCTTAGTGCATCAAGATGACGCAAAACCAGCAGCGGACCGTTATCTGCCAGCACCAGTTCAACGTGGCCAAGTCGCCTGACGGCCTGTAGCCCGCTTAACAATAGATGGAGCGGCTGAATTAACGCATTAAGTTCGGGCTTCAAAATGGGGCACTGGGTGATACTGACCAAATCACTGGAGGCCTGCTCGCGAAACCCCATCTGCAGAGTCTGCGTTTTTACCTGATAATTCAGGCTCAGACGCGCGCGTCGCCGATAGCCCCATGCCTGGCCGGAAATAATATCATCCACCGTGACCGGTGAACCGCTCTCCTTTGAAAGCATATGCGCCAGCGCGCTGGCTTTACTTTGCTGCTGTAGCTCAACCGGCACATGCTGCTGCTGGCAGCCGCCGCAGCGACTATAATGCGGACAGCGGGGCTGAACACGCTGTGGACTAACCGCCAGAATTCGCTTAACCGAACCCCGGGAGTACTGGCGCTTATCTTCACTGATTTCAACTTCAACCTGTTCACCAGGCAGTGCTCCCTGCACAAAAAGCGCTTTGCCATTATGGCGTGCCACGCCCTGACCAAATGCATCAAGATCGTTAACGACAACTGTTATTTTTTGGCGGGTCGTCACGCGCCGTTTTGCAGAGTAGAATTGCGCCATTATTTCATTGCTTCTCAAACGTAGTGCCGAAAAAAATCGGCGTAGCCTACCCTGGCGAGTGATGGAATTCGACCTGTACAGGATAAAATGTCGCAGGAAAGTGGAGCAAGCCGTTTCTCACAGGGAATACTATGACCAAATACAGCCTGCGGGCGCGAATGATGATTCTGATCCTGGCACCCACGCTGATGATCGGACTGCTGCTCTCAACTTTTTTTGTGGTCAACCGCTATAACGAATTACAGAGCCAGCTCACCGACGCCGGGATCAACATTATTGAGCCACTGGCGGTCTCCAGTGAGTATGGCATGACCTTCCGCAGCCGCGAGTCGGTCCGCCAGCTGGTCAGCCTGCTTCATCGGCGTCACTCGGATATCGTTCGGGCAATTTCCGTCTTTGACGATCACAACAGGCTGTTTGTGACGTCGAACTATCTGCAAAATCCCGATCTGCTGCGTATGCCAGACAATACGCCTCTCACTGCCCGCTATCTGAAAGAACGTCACGGTAATTCGGTGATCCTGCGAACGCCGATCCTGTCGGAAAGCTACTATCCGGATGAGTCACCAGGCTGGGATGCCAAACCAACCGGTAATCCGCTGGGATACGTTGCGATTGAACTCGATCTGCAATCCGTCAGGCTACAGCAGTATAAAGAGGTGTTTATCTCCACTCTGCTGGTGCTGCTCTGCCTGTGCATTGCCATGCTGTTTGCCTATCGTTTGATGCGGGATGTGACGGGGCCCATTCGCAATATGGTCAGTACCGTAGACCGCATTCGCCGCGGCCAGCTCGACAGCCGAATGGAAGGCTACATGCTCGGCGAGCTGGATGTACTGAAAAACGGCATTAACTCGATGGCCATGTCGCTGACGGCCTATCACGAAGAGATGCAGCAGAATATCGATCAGGCCACCTCCGATCTGCGTGAAACGCTTGAGCAGATGGAAATTCAAAACGTTGAACTGGATCTGGCAAAAAAACGGGCGCAGGAAGCGGCGCGAATTAAATCTGAATTCCTTGCCAATATGTCTCACGAACTGCGAACACCGCTTAACGGGGTGATCGGTTTTACCCGCCAGACGCTGAAAACCACGCTCAACTCAACCCAACGCGACTATCTGAATACCATCGAGCGGTCGGCCAATAACTTGCTGAGCATCATCAATGATGTGCTGGACTTCTCTAAGCTGGAGGCCGGCAAACTGGTTCTGGAAACCATCCCGTTCCCGCTGCGCGCCACGCTGGATGAAGTGGTGGTGCTGCTGGCGCAATCGGCGCATGAGAAAGGGCTGGAGCTGACGCTGAATATTCAAAGCGACGTGCCGGATAACGCCATCGGTGACCCGCTGCGTATGCAGCAGATTATTGTGAACCTGCTCGGTAATGCGATTAAATTTACCGAGCGCGGCAATATCGATATCCGCGTGGAGAAGCGCGCACTAAGCAACAATCGCATGGAACTGGAAGTGCAAATCCATGATACCGGCATCGGTATTTCTGAAAAGCAGCAGTCGCAGCTGTTCCAGGCCTTCCGCCAGGCGGATGCCAGCATTTCCCGCCGCCACGGGGGCACCGGTCTGGGGCTGGTCATTACGCAGAAGCTGGTGAATGAAATGGGTGGGGAAATTTCCTTCCACAGCCGTCTGAATCACGGCTCCACCTTCTGGTTCCACGTTAATCTGGCGCTGAACCCGAATGCCGCCAGCGATCCCCACATGCTCGACTGCCTTACAGGCCAGCACCTGGCCTATGTTGAATCCAATACCGCCGCGGCTCAGGCGATGCTGGATATGCTGAGCGCCACGCCGATGAAAGTCAGTTACAGTCCGTCGCTCGCCGGTTTGCAGGAAACGCATTACGATGTACTGCTGCTCGGGTTGCCGATTGACGTACATAACACCCAGGAAATTACCGGAGAACAGCTGTCGCCGATGCTACAGCGTGCCAATAGCCTGATCCTTGCGCTGCCTTTCCAGATGCAAATCTATGCTGAACAGCTGAAAGCGCGTGGCGTAACCGCCTGTCTGATTAAGCCCCTTTCCATGGCCCGCCTGTTGCCGATCCTGGTGGATCACCACACGCGCGATATTCCCCCTCAGTCCGGCAGCTCACGCCTGTCGATCCGCGTCATGGCCGTAGATGATAATCCGGCAAATCTGAAGCTAATCGGCGCGCTGCTGGAGGAGCTGGTTGAACATATTGTCCTGTGCGACAGCGGAGAATCGGCTATTCAACAGGCAAGGCAGCAGAATCTGGACATTATTCTGATGGATATTCAGATGCCGGATATCGACGGTATCCGTGCGAGTGAAGTCATACGCGAACTTCCCCAGCATCACAACACGCCGATTGTCGCCGTTACGGCACACGCACTGGAAGGCGAACGCGAAAAGCTGGCTAAAGCCGGCATGAATGACTACCTGGCCAAACCGATTGATGAGCAAAAACTGAGTCATCTGCTGGCGCGTTATCTGCCTGCCAGGAAAGAAACCCTGCTCCTGCCGCAGAGTGGCCCCGTATCGCTGGACTGGGCTCTGGCGTTACGTCAGGCTGCGAATAAGCCCGATCTGGCACGCGATCTGCTGCAAATGCTGGTCGATTTCCTGCCGGAGGTCCGTACGCTGGTGGAACAGTTTATGGAAACCAATAATCCAACAGGCCTGCGTGACATCATTCATAAACTGCACGGCAGCGCCAGCTACAGCGGCGTGCCGCATATGAAAAAGCTTTGCCAGGAACTGGAGCAGAGTTTAATGAAACATGAGGATATCGCCGCCATTGAGCCTGAATTGCTCGAGCTACTGGATGAGATGGATAACGTGGCGCAGCTGGCCAGAGAACAGTTGAAAACATCCTGAACCTGAGCCCGCTAAGCGCAGCGGGCTCAGAAGACACACCGATCAGTTATCGGTAATTATCCGTCCGGCCAGCAGCGTTGCCGCGACATTGCGTGCGGTCAAACGCACGTTTTCTGCCGCTTCCTGTAACGCTTCTTCAAGGCTGCAAATTCGATAGATCACACTGAATACGGCATCAAGGCCGTGCTGGTGTACGACGCCAACATCACTCGTCAGACTGCCGGCAATAGCAATCACCGGCTTATTGTAACGTTTGGCAATGCGCGCCACGCCGACCGGCACCTTACCGTGAATAGTTTGACTATCAATGCGCCCTTCACCGGTGATCACCAGCGTGGCATCCCGAACCAGCTCATCCAGCCCGAGGGCATCGGTCACGATCTCAATGCCCGGGCGCAGCGTGGCCTGGCAAAAAGCATACAGCCCCGCCCCCATGCCACCCGCAGCACCGCCGCCGGGAACGTTAAGCACATCCACGTTCAGATCGCGCTGGATTATCGCGGCGAAATGCGTCAGCGCTGCATCCAACTGGCTGACCTGCTGCGGAGTTGCGCCCTTTTGCGGACCAAATACCGCCGAAGCCCCCTGCTCACCCGTCAACGGGTTAGTCACATCACAGGCAACTTCTATACGACAGTGGGCAATACGCGGGTCTAAACCGCTGACATCAATATTAGCCAGCTGGGCCAGTGCCGCACCGCCGGGGCCAATTTCCTCGCCCTGATGATTCAGCAATTTTACGCCAAGCGCCTGTACCATGCCGGCACCACCGTCGTTGGTCGCGCTGCCGCCAATACCGATAATCACATGCTCAATACCGCTGTCCAGCGCATGGCGGATCAGCTCACCGGTTCCCCAGCTGGTAGCATGCAGGACATCACGACTGGCGGGTGGAACCTGTTCCAGCCCACTGGCCGCCGCCATTTCAATAATTGCGCAGCACCCGTCACCGGAAAGGCCGTAGAAAGCATCAACGGGATTGCCCAGTGGACCGGTAACGCGGAGCGGGATGATTTTCCCCCCCGTTGCGGCAACCATCGCTTCAACCGTCCCTTCACCGCCATCGGCAACCGGCAGTTTGACGTAGTGAGCATGGGGGAATATTTCGCGAAAACCTTTTTCAATCTGCGAGGCAACTTCCAGTGCAGAGAGGCTTTCTTTGTAAGAGTCTGGAGCGATAACAATTTTCACAGGCTATCCCGTCAGCGGATGAAAGCAGGGCGGCCGGCAGGGCCGCCCTGTGAGCATTGATTAGCTAATCAGTTTAGCCCACTGCTCCACCCACGGCGAGGTCACTTCTTCCGGCTCCGGGTTTTCTCCGGCGTCCACCAGCAGCATATCACCCACGCGGACGGCACTTTGTTCCTGCAGCAGGGCGTCAAATTTCTTGCCCGCACCGCAGAAATCGTCGTAGCTGCTGTCACCCAGCGCAATAACGCCGTAGCGCAGGGTTGGCTGGTAGCCGAGGTTATCTTTAATACCATGGAATAAGGATGCGATACTGTCCGGCAAATCACCCTGCCCGGTTGTGGAGGTAATCACCAGCGCAACCTGTCCTTCATAGCGCTTCCAGTCATCCAGTTTAGGATCTTCAAAAATCTTCACCTGGTGACCGGCTTCCGCCAGCAGCGGCTCTGCTTCTTCAGCCACCAACAGCGCGTTGCCGTATACCGTACCAACAAAAATGCCTACCTCAGCCATCATTCTCTCCGGATGCTAAATTTGCCCACTATCCTGCGGGGTTTCCTCGTTTAACTCAACCCTGGGAACCTCAGGGAGACAATTCTGCCAGCCAAACTGCTGCATTGCCCGCTGCCAGACTCCGTCCAACCCGGCACGCAGTTCAAGCGGCTCACCCGTCACCGGATGGATAAGCTGCAGTTTACTCGCATGCAGCATCAGTCGGTTCATGCCAAAATGCTCTGCTGCACTGCGGTTCTGCTTTAAGTCACCGTGCGCACTGTCGCCAATAATCGGATGTCGCAGATGAGTCATATGGCGACGAAGCTGGTGTTTACGGCCGGTCTGCGGCAGCATTTCCACCAGTGAATAGCGCGAGCTGGGGTAGCGGCTGACCGGTACCGGCTGTTCGGTGGTTGCCACACCGCGCCAGTGCGTTGTGGCGGGCTGCGGCGCTTTATCCGGCTGGCTAAATTTATCGGCAATTTTATCCAGCTCTTCGGTCAGGGGATAATCCAGCAGTTCATCCCCTTCCAGCCAGCCGCGCACCACGGCATGATAGGTTTTCTGGATTTGATGCTGTTCAAACTGCTGCGACAGCAGGCGGGCCGTTTCGCTCGACAGTGCCATCAACAGAACACCGGAGGTAGGACGATCGAGCCGATGAACGGTGTAAACGTGCTGACCAATTTGATCGCGCACCGTCTGCATCACAAATACCGTTTCGTGGCGATCCAGCCAGCTACGGTGCACCAGCCAGCCTGAAGGCTTATTGACGGCCACCAGCCAGCTGTCCTGATAGATAATTTCCAGCATTAGTTCGGTGACTCAAACAGCTGGTCAATGGCATTCAGACAGTGCAGCAGCTTAGCGCGCTGTGGAATGTCGCCTTCCAGTGCCACTTCATAATAAGGTGCGATCGCCAGCGTTACCGGCAGAGGCGCTCCTGCATCCAGCAGTGCCTGCATGCGCGGCAGGAAAATCCATTGCAGCCACTGCGTTGGGGTCATGGTATCCACACAGAAGGGTTCTACGCTGGCAAAAGCCTCGCTATTAGGGGCAAATGACTGCCAAAGGCCACAGGACTTAAGCTGCTGCTCAATAGCCTGCAAACGTTCCTGAACTTCGAGTTCACGGCTCATGATTCACCTCTTAAAAATGTGCCAGGAAAAGGGCGCAAAGCATATATCTATCGCGGTCAGAGCCGCAACTCCCGCCATCACGTTAAGATTAGACGCTTCCCCCTGAAAAACAGGCATAAAAAAAGGGAGCACTGTAAAAACAGTGCTCCCGGTTCGTTTGCAGCTATCCTGCTACCTTAATGCTCCCTGCTCATCCTTGAAAACTTTTCCCTGCGCTATCCTGAGCGAATGCCTTCCTGGCAATAATCCTTTCATATCCTTAACCACCGCCATCCTGTGCGGCTCACATTCTCCGTCCTGGAGGTGTCCCTTACCTCATCCTGAGCTGTCCTCGCTTCATCTGTGAAGCCTTTCCCTGCATCATCATCCCGATGGGTCCCACTCGTTCCATGAGCACATCATCCTGACGTTAATCTCGATGTTCTGAGTGTCCTTCGTGATGGCGATAAGTTTGCCAGACTGAGATAAGCAAACAAGATACCTGTGAGCCCTTTTTCATCGCTTGAATGGAGAAACCTCAAGGGGAAATCCATAACATCATGATACGTATGAATTTTGATTTTATGTTGCATGAAATATCTGGGCGATCCATAGCGATCTCTTACATCTTATGTAAGACATCTCTCACAAAACAGATCGCTACAGTCTTAATCGGCTGGAGTAAGGGGTTGTAAATAAGTAAGAAAACTCTCAATAGAAGACGCTATTACCTGCTTTTTCTGTGTGCCTAACTGCTCAATGATGACCTCACCGCTAAGGTTACATACCGAGACCACTTCCAGCTCAGATTCAGTGGTAGCGATAAATAAAGTCGGCGAATGCTTCAGACGACGCTTCATCACCAGATGACCAATCAGGTTTTCCTGAACGCGGGTAAAGTCATCTTCGCTCCATACCTGAATTAAAGACAGTGCCTTTCCGTCATAAGTTCCGGCCATATCACCGGCAAATTGTGCGGTATAGAACGCCGCCACATCGGGCTGAAGTTGAATATCCAGCGCGCGCTCAACCGCATCCAGATTTTTTGCCAGCGTGAAGGGCTGGGGCAACCACCACACTTCATCTTCATGGGTCGCCACAATGCACGGCGAAGGGATACCGTAGAGTTCGCCGCTGGCTGGCGCATGGCCAGTCTGCTGCTGCCACTGCTCACAGTAGCGTCGGGTAAAATCGTTTAATGCCTGGGTGGTTTGTTCAATCATTCTTTTTTCACTCTTTCCTGGCTGAGGTACACTAGCGCCCACTATTGCCCGGAGCACCTCCGGACGGATGACCGACGAATTCGCAACAGCGCCTGCCAGTACGGGCGATAAGGTAACACGATGTCTAGCTACAACAATCATCAGGCACTTGAGGGCCTGACGCTGGGTAAACCAACAGAATACCACGACAGCTACCAGCCTGCGCTGCTGCAGGCGGTTCCGCGCAGCCTGAATCGTGAACCTCTGGGGTTATATCCTGATAACCTGCCTTTTAGCGGCGCAGATATCTGGACGCTGTATGAATTGTCCTGGCTAAACAGCAAGGGCCTGCCGCAGGTTGCCGTCGGGGAAGTTTCACTGTCGGCAGACAGTGTCAATCTGATCGAATCCAAGAGCTTCAAACTGTACCTTAACAGCTTTAACCAGACTCCGTTCAGCGACTGGGGAGAAGTCCGCCGTACGCTGGAGCGCGATCTCAGCGCCTGCGCCGAGGGCGAAGTCAGCGTGGCGCTATTCCGACTGCACGAAATTGAAGGCCAGCCAATCGGCCACTTTGACGGCCACTGTATTGATGAGCAGGACATCGTCATCGACAGCTATGAATTTAACGCCGACTACCTGCGTGATGCCACCGATGGTGAGATTGTTGAAGAACAGCTGGTCAGCCATCTGCTGAAATCAAACTGCCTGATCACCAACCAGCCGGACTGGGGATCGGTACAAATCAGCTATCGTGGTCCACGCATTCAGCGGGAAGCACTGCTGCGCTACCTGGTCTCCTTCCGCCACCACAATGAGTTTCACGAACAGTGCGTTGAGCGCATTTTCAGCGATATTCTGCGCTTCTGCCAGCCGGAAGCGCTGAGCGTTTATGCTCGCTATACCCGGCGCGGTGGATTGGATATTAACCCATGGCGAACCAATGCCGATTTTAAGCCTGGCCGGTCGCGGCTGGTGCGGCAGTAATTGTGAAGTTGAGCACGTATCCTGTTGTTAAACATCATCAGACAGGGCTAATCTGAAGGGAGGCAGCAGCTTAGCTGCCCAGGATTATGACCAGGGTGGCCGTGATGTATCCTGTCGCGGCTGCCGTGGAGTTACCGCTCACCCTGGCGGGTGTAAAGGAGTTCAATTGATTACACAAATCAGCCCACTCGGCTCAATGGATCTGCTGTCCCAACTGGAAGTCGATATGCTGAAGCGCACGGCCAGCAGCGATCTCTACCAGCTGTTCCGTAACTGCTCTCTTGCCGTACTTAACTCCGGAAGCCAGACCGACAGCAGCCAGGAGTTACTCGCCCGTTTTGAAAGTTTCGATATCAACGTGCTGCGCCGCGAGCGCGGTGTAAAGCTGGAACTGATTAATCCCCCTGAAGATGCCTTCGTTGACGGGCGACTGATCCGCTCACTGCAGGCCAACCTGTTTGCCGTGCTGCGCGATATTCTTTTTGTTAACGGACAAATTGATAATGCCGGGCGTTCGCAGCAGCTGAACACGGAAAACTCCATGCATATCACCAATCTGGTGTTCTCAATTCTGCGCAACGCGCGTGCGCTGCACGTCGGGGAAGAGCCGAATACCGTGGTGTGCTGGGGCGGCCATTCGATCAACGCCGTGGAATACCAGTATTGCCGCAGCGTCGGCGCTCAGCTTGGCCTGCGCGAGTTAAATATCTGTACCGGCTGCGGACCTGGCGTGATGGAAGCTCCGATGAAGGGCGCCGCGGTCGGCCATGCGCAGCAGCGCTATAAAGAAGGCCGCTTTATCGGTATGACTGAGCCGTCGATTATTGCCGCCGAGCCGCCAAACCCGCTGGTTAATGAGCTGATTATTATGCCGGATATCGAAAAACGCCTGGAAGCGTTTGTCCGTATCGCGCACGGTATCCTGATCTTCCCGGGCGGGGTAGGAACGGCGGAAGAGCTGCTTTACCTGCTGGGTATTCTGATGAATCCGCACAACCACGATCAGGTGCTGCCGCTGATCCTGACCGGGCCGAAAGAGAGCGCCGATTACTTCCGCGTGCTGGATGAATTTATCGTCACCACGCTGGGCGAGCAGGCGCGCAAGCACTACAGCATCATCATTGATGATGCGGCTGAAGTCGCACGGCAGATGAAAAAAGCAATGCCAAAGGTGAAAGAGTATCGTCGTGAAACCGGTGATGCCTACAGTTTTAACTGGGCACTGCGCATTGCACCGGACCTTCAGATCCCGTTCGTCCCCAGCCACGAAAACATGGCTAACCTGAACCTCTATCCCGATCAGCCCGCAGAGCAGCTTGCGGCCGCACTGCGCCGGGCTTTTTCCGGTATTGTTGCGGGCAACGTCAAGGATGTGGGGATTCGCGCAATTAAAGAGAATGGCCCGTATAAACTGCACGGCGACCCTCAGCTTATGCACCGTATGGATGAGCTCCTGCAGGGCTTCGTTGCCCAGCAGCGCATGAAGCTACCGGGCAGCGCCTATGTCCCCTGCTACGAAATCATTAAGTAACCCTGCGAGCGGCCCGCGGGCCGCTCAGGACTCTTGTTTATGTCTGTTCACCTGTTAATTATCGATGCGCTGAATCTGATTCGGCGCATTCACGCGGTTCAGGGATCGCCCTGCCAGGAAGCCTGCCTGAATGCCGTTCGCCAACTGCTGCTGCACAGTCAGCCCACCCACGCCGTAGCGGTGTTTGACGATGAAGATCGCCAGGAAAGCTGGCGGCATCAACTGCTGCCGGATTACAAAGCCGGGCGTTCACCGATGCCTGATTCACTGCGTGATGAGATGCCGCTACTGCGGGCTGCGTTTGCCAGCGTGGGCATTGCCAGCTGGCACTCTGCCGGAGATGAAGCCGACGATCTTGCCGCCACGCTGGCCAGCAAAATCGCCTCCGCCGGTCACCAGGCAACGATTGTTTCTACTGATAAAGGCTACTGCCAGCTGCTGGCACCGCAGATCATGATCCGCGACTACTTCCAGAAACGCTGGCTGGACGTGCCGTTTATTGCCGCCGAGTTTGGCGTAGCTCCTACGCAGCTGACCGACTACTGGGGGCTGGCTGGGATCGGCAGCAGCAAGATCCCTGGCGTTGCCGGGATCGGCGGGAAAAGTGCGACACAGCTGCTACAGCAGTTCGGCAGCCTGGCAGAGATCTATCGGCAGATTGATGCCGTGCCCGATAAGTGGCGTAATAAATTGATTGAGCATCAGGAGATGGCCGGGATCTGCAAGCAGGTGGCCACGCTGAGAACCGATTTGCAGCTGGAAGGTAACCTGAAGGAGCTAAGGCTACCCGTCAGAAGTTAAGCGCTGGCTTACAGCTGGTTGGCTGCAAGCGCACCGGAGAGCATTTGTCCTGAAACAGCTGCGCTCCTGAGTTATGCACGTTTGAGACGGGTAAACTCAATGCCTGCCGTAACGTTACGGCAGGCAAATTCGACATGATGCCTCAGGCTATAAAATCAATCAGCGCTCGTCGCGGCGGCCCGGAATGGCGCTCCAGATACGACGAATATGCACCGTCACCTCTTCACGATCGTGATACAGCTGGCGTGCCTGAATCTGGGCATTGATCCCTTCAGCCTTCAGCTTTTCTTCAATCATCGCCAGATTCTGCGAGACTTCTTCATAGCGCTTTTTCATCGGCAGCTTGAGATTGAAAATGGCTTCCCGGCACCAGCCGTTCAACAGCCAGTCAACCATCAGATTGGCCACGCGCACCGGTTTTTCTACCATGTCGCAGACCAGCCAGTAGTTATTGTTACGAGTTGGGCGGTACTTGAAACCGTCCTCACGCTGGTGGAAAACCTGCCCGGTATCCATCAGGCTCGGTGCCATCGGGCCGTTATCCACCGCATTCACCATCATGCTGCGTTTCACCAGCTGATAGGTCCAGCCACCCGGGCAAGCGCCCAGATCGACCGCCCACATTCCGCTGGCCAGGCGCTCATCCCATTCGTCAGCAGGAATAAAGACGTGGAAGGCTTCTTCCAGCTTCAGGGTAGAACGGCTTGGCGCATCCGACGGGAACTTAAGGCGCGGAATGCCCATAAAGAACGGTGAGTTGTTATGCGACAGCGAGTAACCAACGTAGCAATAGCCCGGCGCGATAAAGAACACGTGCACTACCGGGCGCTTAGCGCTCTCGTAGTTCAGCAGTACACCGGCCTTACGCAGGCTGGCACGCAGCGGTACGGTGAACTTACGGCAGAACTTCAGCAGCTCTTTACTGGCGTTGGTATCCGGCACCTCGACCCGCAGATCCCCGCCTTTTTCCACCGCGCCGGTCAGCATGCCGACCACGGGAGTAATACGATCTTCCTGCGGCAGATCGCGCAGCAGCTCACCCACCACGATCATCTGGCGAGCGAAGATCAGCTGGCTGAACTGCAGCTCATTGATCAGCTTTTCCGCTTCGCCCTGCTGATAGCACTCAAACAGCACATAAGCGGAATCTTCTTTCACCCGGGCGAAGCCATACACTTCCCGCTCGGCGGCCTTTGCCGTGATTTCCGCGGCACACTCTTTCTCAAAACCCTGACGGCAATAGAGTAAAACTTTATTCATGGCGTTCTGCCTTTTTGTTAAGACGCAGTGCGCCAATCAACATCAAAATCCAACCGACCAGGAAGCAGGTGCCGCCAATCGGTGTAACGTATACCCAGACCTTCAGGTGTGACAGCGCCAGGCAATACAGGCTGCCGCTGAACAGCACCGTGCCCAGCGCCAAAAAAGCACTGCTCCAGTAGAACCAGATATTGGCACGGCGCAGCATCGCAGCCCCCATGCCGAGTATTGCCAGGGTATGAAACGCCTGGTATTCCAGGCCCGTTTTCATCCATGACATCTCTATCGCCCCCAGGGACTTACTTAATACGTGGGAACCAAACGCCCCAAGCGCGACGAAAAAGAGGCCACTAATCGCTGAAAAGATCAGCATTGCACGACTGGACATTCGGTAGTTCCTCACTCAAACCTGCGGTGATTGCCGCGTTCTGGCTGCTTATTGCTCATAGCGAAAACGAAATTTTTCCTGTTCGCTCGCCGCTTTCGCCAGTATCCATTGCCGGAAGGCGGCTATTTTACCCAGTTCTGCCTGACTGTCATGACAAACCAGATAAAAAGCATTTTTACTGACTAATACATCGTTAAACGGGCAAACCAGGCGGCCCGCTTCAATTTCACTCTGCGCCATCACGTTATTCGCCAGCGCTACGCCCTGCCCATGAATAGCGGCCTGAAGCACCATGGCGCTGTGACTAAAAATGGGTCCCTGCTGTACGTTAATGGCATTCAACCCCAGCTGCCGCGTGTAGGCCTGCCAGTCCCGGCGCGAGGCATCGTGCAGCAGTGTGTGATTGCTCAGTACGGCGGGTGACGTCAGCGGATGTTCACCGGTTAACAGCTGCGGTGAACACACCGGCAGCAGATACTCCGCATACAGTTTTTCCACCCGCAGCCCAGGCCAATTGCCGCGACCGTAGAAAATCGCCACATCAACATCGTCGGCCAGTTTCTCTTCATCGCGATCCACCGCCTGGATACGCACATCAATCCCCGGATAAGCTGAGTTAAAGCTGGTCAGCCTCGGAACCAGCCACTGAATGGCGAAACTCGGCAGCAGGCTGACGGTTAATGCACCTTTGGCACTGCGCGCCTGAAGCTTGCGGGTGGCATCATTCAGTGCGGTAAAAATCTCTTTAATATCGAGGTAATAGCTCTGCCCTTCTTCGGTCAGCAGCAGCGAACGGTTACGGCGGCGGAACAGCTTCAGCCCAAGAAAATCCTCTAAAGACTTAATTTGATGGCTAACGGCGGCCTGGGTAACAAAAAGTTCTTCTGCGGCTTTGGTGAAGCTGAGATGACGCGCGGCAGCGTCAAAAACACGCAACGCATTAAGCGGTGGTAAACGTTTAGACATGGTAGATGGGCACTTTTGATTCACAGCCTGAAGTTACTTTGCAACACAGAGTAACGTATTAGTTTTTTTTATCCGAGACATTATAATTTGTCCGTTGAGGAACTACCAGCAAATACCTATAGTTGCCGCACTTCCTGAGCCGGAACGAAAAGTGTTTTGGAGTTTCGCGTTAACACGCTGAATTTTGAGGGCTTTTGGCTTGTGGTCGTGATGTTGTGTTTGCAATTGACCTGACTATTTTAAGGTCTGGTAGCTCCGCTACCGTTTATTCCTGTAGATTTACCCTGTCTGTCCATAGTGATTTTTACAGCACCGCAAATTGCGGTGCTTTTTTTATTGCAGGGCAAAAATTACTGCCCCATCTCGGCCATCTCTTTCACATCGGAGCGATTGATCTGCTGCTTGTTGCCATTAGCATCTTTGTAGCTGATCATACCGGTATCGTCATCAACAGAGGGTTTACCCTCGGCGACAATCGTGCGTCCGTCATTGGTGTGCATCACATAGTTACTTGAACAAGCAGCCAGAGTGAATACCATTGCACCTGCGGCCAGAACTGCGGCTAATTTTTTCATCTTTATCTCCTTGCAGATTGTAATGCGAGAAACTACCCGCAGAACGACTTGTAAACCGACAAATGACGATAAAATAAACTGACAAGACGGTTCTCTTATGCGGGTAATAGCTTAAAGCATGCAATATTCAGCATAACCCGCTTTCTCAGCTTTGCCAGGAAACCGCGATTTTTTAAGCCTTATCCTAATTGAATCCACTAGCCCGCAGGGTTAATGAGGAGTGTATGAAGTCATTTACCCCGCAGCAGTTCCGCCAGCAGTTTCCTGCGCTCAATGAAACCGGCTGCTACCTTGACAGCGCCGCCACCGCCCTGAAACCCCAGGCGGTTATTGCGGCAACGGAAGAGTTTTATCGCCTGAGCGCTGGTACCGTCCACCGCAGCCAGTTTGCCGCAGCACGGCGTTTGACCGAACGTTACGAAAATGCGCGGGGCCAGGTGGCTGATCTGCTTAACGCTGCCGACGCTAACAGCATCATCTGGACAAAAGGCACCACTGAAGCCATCAACCTCGTTGCCCAGAGCTATTTGCGCCCCCGACTACAACCGGGAGACGAGATCCTCGTCAGCGAGTCAGAGCATCATGCCAACCTGGTCCCCTGGCTGATGGTGGCAGAGCAGACCGGCGCAAAGGTGGTGAAGTGGCCAATTGGCCCGGACCGCCTGCCGGATATGGCGCAGCTTCCCGCACTGCTTAGCCCGCGCACTCGCCTGCTGGCCATCGGGCAGATGTCGAACGTGACCGGCGGCTGCCCGGACCTGGCGACAATCATTCCCCTCGCCCATGCGGCTGGAGCCAAAGTGATGGTCGACGGTGCACAGGGTGTCGTTCACTGTCCGCCGGATGTTCAGGCTCTTGATATTGATTTCTATGCGTTTTCCGGCCATAAGCTGTATGGCCCAATGGGCATCGGTGCGCTGTACGGAAAACCCGACCTGCTGGCGGAGATGTCCCCGTGGCAGGGCGGCGGAAAAATGCTCACCACCGTCAGCTTTGACGGCTTTACGCCGCAGGCCGTGCCCTGGCGTTTTGAACCCGGCACGCCAAACGTCGCCGGAGTCGTCGGCCTGAGTGCGGCGCTGGAGTGGCTGGATGGCATTGATGTTGCTGCGGCTGAGCGCTGGTCCTGCGATCTGGCTGATTTAGCGGAAGCACGGCTCGCTTCACTGCCGGGTTTTCGCAGCTTCCGCAGCAGCGGTTCCAGCCTGCTGGCTTTTGATATTGCCGGCGTGCATCACAGCGATGTGGTGACTCTGCTGGCGGAAAGCGGTATTGCCCTGCGGTCCGGCCAGCACTGTGCTCAGCCTTTACTGGCGGCGCTGGGCGTCAGTGGTACACTGCGCGCTTCATTTGCCCCCTATAATACGTTTTCCGATGTGGACGCGCTGACTGCGGCCATGACCACCGCCCTGACACTACTGGCAGACTGATTAATGAGTACAGAAACGCTTGCGCCACATCCTTTTGGCACCCAGATTACCGCCGCCTCCCTGCTTGAGCAGTTCTCCACCTTCAAACAGTGGGAAGATCGCTACCGTCAGCTGATTCTGTTAGGCAAGCAGCTTCCCGCTCTGCCGGAAGCCCTGAAAACCAGCAGCATTGAACTTAGCGGCTGCGAAAATCGCGTCTGGCTGGGGCATCAGCGCGCGGCCGACGGCAGGCTGCATTTTTACGGCGACAGTGAAGGCAGGATCGTGCGCGGTTTGCTGGCGGTACTGCTTACCGCCGTGGAAGGAAAAACTCAGGAAGAACTGTTGCAGAACGATCCGCTTGAGCTGTTCAGCCAGCTGGGACTGAAAGATCAACTCAGTTCCTCACGCAGTGCCGGGCTTCAGGCACTGGCCGATGCAGCGATCGGCGCGGCGAAGGAATAAAGATAAAATGGGCTTTCCGGCGTCATCGGGTTGGACAGTATCAGCTTTGGAACATCCCGCCCTCTGATCGATAGAGCCGGGCACGCTATTCCGCGCGTTCGGCCTTCGCCATCATTTTTTTCAGCGCGTGCGAGACCGCAACGAAGCCGAAAGTGGCCGTCACCATCGTCGCCGCACCAAACCCGGCGGAGCAGTCCATACGCTTTGGCCCCTCGGCGGTAGTGCGCGAGGCACAGACCGAACCATCCGGCTGTGGATACTTCAGCGCCTCGGTGGAAAAAACACAGTCGATGCCAAGCTTGCCTTTACTGCCTTTGACGATATTAAAGTCGCTTTTCAGCCGCTCACGCAGCTTGGCGGCCAGCGGGTCCTGAATGGTTTTCGCCAGATCGGCAACCTGGATCTGCGTTGGATCGATCTGCCCACCCGCGCCGCCGGTGGTCACCAGCGGCACTTTATTACGGCGGCACCAGGCCAGCAGCGCCGCTTTGGGCCTGACGCTGTCAATGGCATCAATCACATAGCTGAACCCCTGCCCCATCAACGCGGCGGTATTGTCCGGTGTAATAAAGTCATCAACGCAGGTCACTCGACATTCCGGATTGATCTCCAGAATTCGTTCCGCCATCACCTCGGTTTTTGCCTTACCGACATTATCCTTTAGCGCGTGGATCTGACGATTGGTATTGGTCACGCAAACATCATCCATATCAATCAGGGTAATCGCGCCGATACCGGTACGCGCCAGGGCTTCTGCCGCCCAGGAGCCAACGCCACCAATGCCGACCACGCACACATGGGCGTCGGCAAACAGCTGCAGCGCGGACTGACCGTACAGGCGTGCCGTACCGCCAAAACGTTGCAGCCAGGCGTCAGATAAAGCAGTCATTTATTCATCCTCGATAAAAACGTCGGGCCGGCAATCCGGCCCGTGATGGGTTTACTGGCTAACCAGTAACGAACCCTGAGTGCGATTTTGCGTGGAGGCAGAAGAGAACAGCGGCATACCGGTTCCCGGCGCGGCTTTCAGCACCCAGACGCGACCATAGTGATTATACCACCCCGCCATATGTCCGGCTTCCGGGCCAATGCCCTGGTACATATCAAAATGCTGCCCTTTAATTGCGCCGCCGACATCCAGCGACACCATCATACGCATCTCATATTTTCCGGTGAACTTACCGTTGTTGTCCAGCAGCGGGATCTCAGCCAGCAGTGCAGTACCCGGCGGGATCAGCGAACGGTCGGCTGCCACAGAGGCCTTCGCAATCAGCGGAACGGCGCTGGCTCCGCGGACTGGTGCAAAATTTTCCGGCTTAAAGAAGACAAACGAAGGATTCTGCTCCAGCAGTTCACGCACCTGTTCCGGGCTATGTTCCTCGCCCCACTGGCGGATGGCCTGCATCGACATATCTTCACGCTTCACCTCACCGCGATCGATCAGCACCTTACCGATACTGCGGTAGGCGTGACCGTTCTTGCCGCCGTAGCCAAAGAACATCAGCGGACGGCCGTCACCGTAGTCAACATAGCCGCTGCCCTGCACGTCCATAATAAAGTTATCCATCAGCGAATTACTCCAGGCCGCAATATAGCGATCTCCGAGCGCGCCACTGTAGATCTGCGCCCGGCTGGGCAGCTTACCCTTGCCGCGCGGCGGCATACGGTAAAGAGGATACTGGAATTCCCCCTGACGCGTATAACGAGCCTGAACGACCGGCGTGTAATAACCGGTAAACTGCACGTTGCCGTAGTTATCTGCCCCTTCCATCTGGTAGGCATCAAGGCCGAACTGGCGCAGCTGGCGAGTATCACCACCGGCCATCAGCCAGCTCTGAATCGCGCTGTAGGTGCCGGACTGGCGTGAATACATGCCGGAAGAGGTTGAGCGAATCTGTGAAACCTGGTCGGCAAAGTCTTTGCCGTTAACCGGGCGTCCTTTGGCATTGGGCTGATTGACCAGAGCCAGCGGCTGATCCAGCTTACCGTCCTTATACTGCTGACCGCGATCGGTCGGTTTTGACGAACATCCAACCAGCAACGCCATCAGCGTACCGGTCACCAGATATTTAGCCCAATGTCCTTTCATCCTTTATCTACCTTTATGCAGAAACCCAGCGCGAAGATAGCAAAGCCACTGACATAATTAAATGCGCCATCGGCTGTAGCGCTCTGATTTGTGCAACATTTCACCACACGGTTCAAATAATGAGTGGAAGGCACGTTTTTTCCCATTTATCGTAAAAAATGGGTTGCAAGAAAAACCATGCGGCGTATAGTGCGCATCCACGGACGCGGGATGGAGCAGCCTGGTAGCTCGTCGGGCTCATAACCCGAAGGTCGTCGGTTCGAATCCGGCTCCCGCAACCAATCAAACACCCTTCAGGGTGTTTTTTTGTATCTGTAGTTTGTTCGCTGATATAAAGCGGACGGTTTCCCCGCCCACTCTTCTCTACTTATGCGGACTCAGCGATGCGCCGTTTGCAAAGTAAGCCTTAATCCCGGCAAAAATCGACTCCGCCACCTGCTGCTGAAAATGCGCGGTACGCAGCTTGCGCTCTTCTTCTATATTGCTGATAAACGCCGTCTCAACCAGTATTGACGGAATATCCGGTGCTTTGAGTACCGCGAATCCGGCCTGATCGACGCTGCGTTTATGCAGATGGTTCACCTTTCCCATTCGAGACAGCACCTCTTTACCAAACTTCAGGCTGTCGTTAATTGTCAAGCTCTGGACCATATCAAACATTGTATGGTCCAGATAGCGATCGCCGCTCATGCTGACGCCGCCAATTAAATCCGATTCGTTTTGGGTTTGCGCCAGATAACGCGCGGCGGTGCTGGTAGCCCCTTTGGTCGACAGGGCAAAAACCGACGACCCGCGAGCAGCGCGGCTGGTAAACGCATCGGCGTGGATCGAGACAAACAGATCCGCACGCTGCTTACGCGCTTTCGCCACCCGCACCTTCAGCGGGATAAACACATCTTCATTACGCGTCATATAAGCACGCATGTTCGGGTGTTTATCGATTAGCGCTTTCAGGCGGCGGCCAATTTTCAGCACCACATCCTTCTCGCGGGTTTTATGCTTGCCGACCGCACCGGAATCTTCCCCACCGTGCCCGGGGTCAATCATAATCACGATGGGCCGGTCTTTCCCGGCCTTACCCGGCAGCGGTGCCGCGGCGGGCTGGCTGCGTTCCAGCTCGCCCTGATTGTAATCTTCCAGTAATGCCAGCAGCGGATCATCATCGTGCGACTGTTTAATCGGGTAAAGATCCAACACCAGGCGGTTTTTGATCCCGGCAACCGGTGCCAGCGTAAAGGTCTTGGGCGAGACGTTTTGCTTCAGTTCCAGCACCAGGCGTACGGTGCTGGCATCAAACTGGCCCACGCGGGCATTTTTGATATAGGGGTCGTCCTGACGCACCAGATTGCCGACACCGTTCAGCGTACGATTGAGCTGGATATTTTCAATATCGATCACCACGCGATCGGGATTACTGAGCGCGAACTGCTTATACTTCAGTGGGATATTAGACTCAATGGTCAGGCGAGAATAGGTTGATGATGGCCAGATGCGGATCGCCACAACATGGCCGCCGGCAGCCATACCTGCCCGGCTGACGCTGAGCAGCAATACGGCACCCGCTCCCTGTAAAAGCCGTCGTCGGTTGAGGGATGTTGAATCGGTCATGCCACTCCAGTTGCTGTGAATTGATTAATAAAAAGACAAACGTTCGTTTTTTGCAAAAACTTTAGCGAATCCCTTAACCTGTGTCACCCCAAAAAAGCGATTAAATGCAGCACATTAGCTTGAGCAAAAATCAGTACTGGGTGATAACTAAGGAAAAATGCCACTTGCGCCCGAAGCAATAAAAGAATAAAAATACACATTTACCGAATAATAATGCAAAGAGGGTTTGCCGTGAAGGAACGTAGTACCGAGCTGGTTCAGGGTTTTCGCCATACCGTTCCCTATATCAATGCCCACCGTGGTAAGACGTTTGTCATTATGCTGGGTGGTGAAGCCATCGAGCATGAGAACTTCTCAAGCATCGTTAACGATATTGGTCTGCTGCATAGCCTGGGCATCCGCCTGGTGGTGGTTTACGGGGCCAGACCGCAGATCGATGCCAACCTCTCCGAGCGAAATCTCGAGCCTGTTTATCACAAGCATACCCGCGTAACGGACGCACAATCGCTGGAGCTGGTCAAACAGGCCGCCGGCCGGCTGCAGCTGGATATTACCGCTCGCCTGTCGATGAGCCTGAACAATACTCCGCTGCAGGGCGCGCATATTAATGTAGTCAGCGGCAACTTTATTATCGCCCAGCCTTTGGGCGTGGATGACGGGGTGGACTACTGCCACAGCGGCCGTATTCGCCGCATTGATGAAGAAGCGATCCACCGTCAGCTGGACAGTGGTGCCATCGTGCTAATGGGCCCGGTGGCGGTTTCCGTTACCGGCGAAAGCTTTAACCTGACCTCTGAAGAGGTGGCAACCCAGCTGGCGATTAAGCTGAAAGCGGAGAAAATGATCGGTTTCTGCTCCGAGCAGGGTGTCACCAACAGCAGCGGCGATATTGTCTCCGAACTGTTCCCGAATGAAGCGCAGCAGCGCATTGAAGAGCTGGAAAACGACCAGGATTACCATTCCGGCACCGTACGTTTTCTGCGCGGCGCGGTAAAGGCCTGCCGCAGCGGCGTGCGCCGCAGCCACCTGATCAGCTATCAGGAAGACGGTGCCCTGCTGCAGGAGCTGTTCTCTCGTGACGGTATTGGTACGCAGATTGTGATGGAGAGCGCCGAGCAGATCCGTCGCGCCACCATTAACGATATTGGCGGCATCCTTGAGCTCATCCGTCCGCTGGAGCAGCAGGGTATTCTGGTGCGCCGCTCACGTGAACAGCTGGAAATGGAAATCGACAAATTCACCATTATCGAGCGTGATAACCTGACTATCGGCTGCGCCGCGCTTTATCCATTCCCGGAAGAGCAGATTGGCGAAATGGCCTGCGTTGCCGTTCACCCGGATTACCGCAGTTCATCACGCGGCGAGGCGCTGCTTGAGCGTATCGCGCTACAGGCTCGCCAGATGGGGCTGAAGAAGCTGTTCGTGTTGACCACGCGCAGCATCCACTGGTTCCAGGAGCGCGGCTTCCAGCCGGTGGATGTGGAACTGCTGCCGAGCAGTAAGAAAGAGATGTACAACTATCAGCGCCGTTCCAAGGTGCTGATGGTGGATCTCCGGGAAAACAGCGTGCACGTGCGCCAGAGCTAACTGGCGCCGCGCTATTTTTACAATCGCTCCACCAAACCACTTCGGCGCTGGGTACGCATTTTCACCGCGCTGTTAAAAACGCGGGTATCAGCGTACAGCGTCAGCTGGCGCTTAGCGCGGGTAATGCCGGTATACACCAGCTCGCGGGTTAATACCGGCATCACCTGATTAGGCAGCACCATCAGCGTGTGCTCAAACTCTGACCCCTGAGATTTATGCACCGTCATCGCATACGCGGTGTCGTGCGGCGGCAGTCGGCTGGGCTGCACCGCTTTGATGGAGCCATCCGGCAGCGGGAAAAAGACCTTCAGCGCCTGCTCACCATCCAGCATTGCAATGCCGATATCACCGTTAAACAACCCCAGCAAGCGATCGTTGCGGGCAATCATCACCGGCCTGCCAACATACCATTTACCGTTTGCCAGCGTACCGCGACGAATCAGTCCGGCCTGGCGTAGCGTAGTTTCGATACGTTCATTCAGGCCGCTAACGCCGAATGGCCCCTCGCGCAGTGCGCACAAAAGCTGAAAGCGCCCAAATGCCGACAGCACGTCAGCAGGGGAATCCCCTGCGGCAAGCCGCGAGAGATAATCACGGTAGCCTGTCGCACAGTCGTTAAGCAGCTGCTGGTACTCTTCGCTGCTGCTTAAACCGTGCCGGCGGATATCGCTAAACTCACCGCCAAACACGGCGTCTGCCCTTTTTACATCCCCGGCATTCACCGCCATCGCCAGCTGGCCGATTCCCGAAGATTCGGTAAAGCGGTAACTTTTACGCAGCAGACAAATCGCATCGCGGACCGGCGGAGCGGCTTGATCCTCATTCCCCGTCACCTCACAGCCGGTGAGCCGGGCGAGTTCAGCGGCACGCGCCGGGCTGTAGCCAAATTCGGCGCACCGACAGATATCACCCAGTACGGCTCCCGCCTCTACGGAGGCCAGCTGATCGCGATCGCCAAGGAAGATAATCCGCGCCTGCGGCGGCAGCGCGGCAATCAGATTCGCCAGCATCGGCAGATCGACCATCGATGCCTCATCGACGACCAGCACATCCAGATGCAGCGGATTACCGGCATGGTAGCGCATGCGCTGGCTGCCGGGCAGCGCGCCCAGCAGGCGGTGCAGCGTTGTCGCCTCCACAGGAAAGCGTTTCAGTACCGCATCGTCCAGCGCCAGCTGTTGCAGCGTTTTGCCCAGTGACTCAGTAAGACGTGCCGCGGCCTTGCCGGTCGGAGCCGCCAGTTCTATCCGCGGAGAACCCGGGTAAAGCTCAATCAGACAGGCCAGCAGTTTAGCCACCGTGGTGGTTTTACCCGTGCCCGGACCGCCGGAGATCACGGCAACCCGTCGGGTGATGGCAACCGCTGCCGCAATTTTCTGCCAGTCTTCCGGCTGCTGACCGAAATAACGATCCAGCGTGATACGCAGCGCCGCGTCATCAACGGGTAAGGGCTGCTGCTGACGATGAATAAATTCCACCACTTCACCTTCACTCTGCCACATGCGGTGCAGGTAGAGCCGCTGCTGTTGCAGCACCAGCGGCGTGGCGCGCGAGCCATCGCTCACGGCGGAACTCTCCGACAGCAGCTGATGCCAGTTCGTCGGTGAACCGGCAGCCTGCCAGATAGCCTGCGCCAGTTCAGGGTGACGCCCGTCAAACATCTCGTCAGGATGCAGCAGCTCAAGAGGCAGACAAACGTGCCCTTCCCCGGCATCACGGCTGACTAAAGCCGCTACCAGCATCAGTGCGGGCTGATGTTCACCGGCTACCATCAGCGCAAACTGCACGTCCAGGGTGCGCAGCAGGCGCTGGCGACACGCCAGCTGCAGGTGCTCGATTAGCGTCATGCTTCACTCTCCACTTCGGCAGCAAACAGCAGGTCGAGCGCGTTGACAAAGTCTGCCTGTGGCCGGGTACTAAAGATGCCGTTACTTCCTTCCGTACCGTCCAGGCCTCGCAGGAAAAGATAGATTACGCCACCAAAGTGTTGTTCATAGTCATAACCGGCAAGACGCTGCCTGAGGTAGCGATGCAGCGCCAGGCTATAGAGCTGATACTGTAAATCGTAGCGATGAGACTGCATCGCCTGCGCCATCGCTTCCCGGGTATAGGCGCTGCTCTCCTCCCCCAGCCAGTTCGACTTATAGTCGAGCAGGTAATATTTCCCCTGCCAGCAAAACACCAGATCGATAAACCCTTTCAGCATGCCGCGGACCTGATAAAAATCGAGGGGCGGACAACCGGCGGATAGCGGGTCCTGCCGCACCAGTCGATCCAGATCCTCAGCGGTGAGCAGGCGGGAAATCGGCAGATAAAATTGCAGCTCCACCCGGCACGTATCCGGTGAAAGCTGATTCAGGCTAACGCCACTGTCGTTGAGCGGGGTTTGCAAAATGCGCTGCATCCATTCCGTCATTGTCGGCAGCCAGGCCATATCCAGCCCCTCGGCACTGAGCCGTTCTGCCAGCCACTGCTCATCAAGCGGCGCTGAAAAGTCCAGCGATTCAAACAGACTGTGCAGGAATGTACCCGGTGCTGCCCCGCGCGGGAAGGTATGCGGCGTCAGCTGCGGCAGTAGAGAATCCTGCGCCTCACCGGCGGCATCCACATCCAGCCGAGGCAAAAGATCCAGCGCCGCTGCGTGGCCGTGCTGCTGTAAACCTGAATAGCTGGTCACCCGCCAGTCGTCATGCAGCGAACGCGTCAGCTGCTGGCTGCTCAGGACTAACTGGCCTTCCACCTCCGGCTGCCACAGCTCAGCTTCCGTCAGCGGCTCGGCAGCCAGAGCGGTATGATCGCTTTCCATCTCTGCCAGCAGGGTATGCAGCGTTGCGGCGTCGGCCTCCTCGCCGCGCTGGATAAGATATCCCGGCGCGCTGTGATGCAGGTCGCTGTTGCCCTCTTTCTTGCGCGTACCTTTAATCAGCGGCGCTATCCCGACGCTACAGTGATAAATCGAACGCGTCAGCGCCACGTAAAGCAGGCGCAAATCTTCGGCCAGGCGTTCTTCTTCTGCCAGGCGGGCGCTCTCCTCATCCTGCTGTAAATCCAGCAGCGCCTCGAAAGTCTGCCTGTCATGATAGATACCGTTTTCCGCCGCACGGTAGTTAGAGACGAACGGCAGCCAGACCAGCGGATACTGCAGGCCTTTCGATTTGTGAATAGTCACAATCTGCACCAGATGGCGATCGCTCTCCAGCCGCAGCTGCTGATTAGCCACCTGGCCGTCGGGCTGCACAACCTGCTGCGCCAGCCAGCGTACCAGCGCATGCTCGCTGTCCAGTGCGGTTGCCGCCTCCTGCAATAATTCACCCAAATGCAGCAGATCGGTCAGACGGCGTTCACCACTGTCGGATGCCAGCAAATTCTCGGCGATTTGCCGCCGCATCATCAGATCGCGCAGCATCGGCAGCACGCCCCGTTTCAGCCAGCGCTGACGGTAACGATCGAACTCATCGACCAGCTCATCCCATGCACGCTCATCGCGGCTCAGGGCATCCAGCGTTAGCGCATCAAGTCCAAACAGGCTACTGGCCAGTGCGCTGCGCAAAATACGCTCCTGCTCGGGTGCCAGCACGGCCTGGAGCAGCAGCAGGACTTCGCGTGCTTCCGGTGTGGTAAATACGCTATCGCGGTTGGAAAGATAGACGGAGGGAATAGCCAGGCGATTCAGCGTTTCACGCATCACGGCCGCTTCGCTGCGGCTGCGCACCAGAATGGTAATATCTGAAGCCTGTAGCGGTTTAAGGTGCGGCATTTTTCCGATCAGCGCCAGCCCCTGCTGCCCCGCGGTCAGCCAGCGGCAGATTTCCGTCGCACACTGCTGCGCCATATAGTGCTGATAATCAGCCACTCCCACACCGTCGCCAGGCTGCAGCCAGAACTTCAGCGCGGGCTGCTCCACACCGTCCACACTGAAGCTCAGAGAATGGTTGGGTTCCGCCGGGCTGACCTCAATAAACGGGATTTCCTGGAATACAAACGGGGCAGGATGACGCTGAAACAGCTGATTGACGCTGGCCACCATCGCCGGTGACGAACGCCAGTTCGTTTCAAGAGTATAGTGGGCACTGACTTCAGCCCGCGCCCTCATATAGGTAAAGATATCTGCGCCACGAAAGGCATAGATCGCCTGTTTCGGGTCGCCAATCAGCAGCAGAGCACTATCGGCCTGCCCCACATAGAGCGTCTGAAAAATTCGATACTGCTGCGGATCGGTATCCTGAAACTCATCGATCAGAGCGACAGGGAAGCGCTGACGTACGGCAGCAGCTAACAGGTCGCCGCCGGGCTGTTGTAAGGCTGCATCGAAACGGCCAAGTAGATCGTCAAATCCTAACTGCGCGTGCAGGCGTTTTTCCTGACGGGTGACGGTACGGATTTCGTCCAGCGCACGGGCAATAATCAGGTCGCGCAGCGTGCGGGGTTGTGCCAGGAAAGTATCAATCTGTTCAAAGAGCGGATGAACGGGAGCGACACCTTTTTTCGTTTTTTCCACCAGCACCCGCTGGCCGAAGCGTTCGAGATCTTTTGCCACGTCATAATCAAGCGTTTCGCTTTGCGCCCACTGGGTAATTTTATTCAGCCAGTTAGGTAAGTGCTTACTGTTGTAGCTACGTCTGTCGATACCTGACGCGTCAATCAACTCAAACAGATTTCCCGCCGCCAGCCACGCCTGCTTCAGCGCAGCGATCTGGCCGATAATCGCCTCGTGTCGCTGTACCAGCGTTTCTTCCGGGTTTGGTGCTGACTTCAGCGAGGGCGCCTCGCCCCCCAGCCAGGGCGACAGGTCCTTGAGCAGCTGCTCAGGCCCATCCCACAGTTGGCGAACAACACGGGCAACCGACAGCGGCAGCGGATAGCAGTGGCGCCGCCAGAAATCCGCCGCTGCACGGCGGCGCAGCGGCGTTTCATCTTCAATCAGCTGCTGTTCGAACAGCATGCCGGATTCAAAGGCATTCAGATTGAGCATCCGCTGACAGAAACCGTGAATGGTAAAGATACCGGCTTCATCCATCTGCCGCTCGGCCGCCAGCAGTACTGATGCAGCCTGCCGCAGATCGGGAATTTGCTCAATCAACGCTTGCAGCATCGGATCACGGCTTTCACCACGCACACAGTCGATACGCAGCGCGTGGATGTTTTCACGAATACGCCCGCGAAGCTCGGCGGTAGCGGCCTCGGTAAAGGTCACCACCAGAATCTCCTCCACCGACAGCGGACGGCTGAATGCAGATTCTCCGCCTAATCCCAGCAGCAGTCGCAGATAAAGCAGGCCGATGGTAAAGGTTTTTCCCGTACCCGCCGATGCTTCAATCAACCGCTCGCCGTGCAGCGGCAGGGTTAACGCATTCAGTCCTTCGGCAACCTGCTGACTCATGGTTTATCCTGGCTCACCGGGAACGACTGTTGCAGGGTAGACAGATTTTTCCAGGTCTTCCAGCCTGCCGGAGCCGCATAGTCCGCCTTACCGTGATGGCTGCCGGAAATCTGCGATAGCAGTGCCAGACCGGTTGGTGCGATAACCGCCTGATGGAAGAAATCAGCAATGCCATCCGGCGTCAGCGCCTGAATCTGCGCAATCACTTTTTCGCGCGTATCGAACTGATAATTTTCGCGATTAAAATCTTTGCTGTAACGACCGGCTTCTTCATCCAGCGTCTGCGGACGCTGTTTCAGCTCGTTGATCATCGCCGCCTGATACTGGGCAAAATCCTCTTTGCTCAGCGCACGCAGGCGCTTCTCGGCGGAAGGATAAAATGCCTCGAAGCGCTGCAGCAGATAGGCAGGCTGCTTGACGTTACTTTGCAACAGGAAGCCAATGCCCCACTGACGCCCTACCGGCATCTGGAAGGCAAACACCGCGTAGCCAAGCTGCTCTTCGGTACGCAGCTGGTTGTAGAACCAAGGCTGGATAATCTGGCTCAGCATGCTACTGCTGGCCATACTTTGATGTTCATCAAAGCCAACCGGCACGTAGACCGCCGCCAGCGCCGAGTCCGTGCTGCTTCCCGCCTTCTGCAGGTTAGCCAGCGCCTTTTTATCCACTTTAATAAATTCACTGTGCCACCAGCTGTGACCTTCACAGTTCAGCTGTTGTCTGACCTGTTCAGCCAGATTGTTTACCGCCTCAGGTGTCATATTGCCGACAACCAGCAGCTCGGGCGTGGACTGCTCCAACAGCATTTTACGGTAGTCCAGTAACTGCTTCAGGGTGATAGCAGGCAGTAACTTACGGCGCTCGCTACGCTGGGTGTAAGGCAGACGTGAAAGCAGCTGCGCAGGCTGGATAGCCAGTTCAAATGCTTTGCCTTTTTCCGCCGAGTCCAGGCGCTCCAGATACCACGATTTGGCCTGTTCCAGCTGTTGTTCCGTCGGCGTGAAGCTGGCATACCCTTCCAGCAGCTGCTTCATCAACTTCGGCAGGCGCTGCGTAAAGCCGCTGGCGCTGAACGTCACGCCATCATCTTCCCCGGTGGAAAAACTAATGCCGCCGACCGATGCCTGCGAACTCAGTTCATCCAGCGCCACGCCGGCCAGATAATCATTAAGAGCGAACAGCACCTGGTTCTGTGCGCTGTCCACCGCCGCTTTATTACGCAGCGCCAGGGTGATATTGGCCTTAGGCTCATCAGCATAGTACTGGCTGGGCATGTAGAAGACCCGCAGCCCGGGCTGATTGAGCAGTTCCTCCGGACGTTCATACTTCTTATCCTGCTTGATCAGGCTGAAGTCGTCAGGAATGTACGGGTTGAGCACCGGCAGAGACAGGGTTATTTTGTCGCTCTCTGCCTGCCATTGACTGAACCTTTCGCTGCTGATTTTATCCACCTGATAAGGCGCATCAACGAAGTAGGCCGTTTTGTTATGTGGTTCATTCGGGCTGATAAACCAAATGCGGGCATTCTGCGGGGTCATTCCCTCAAGGCGCGCTTTAATAGCCTGAGGATCGTAGCGGTCTGCGATGTAAGGTGCATCCAGCACATCGGCAACCGGCACGCGAAGCATGGTATCCACCAGCCATTCGATGTAGTCCATATCGCGGGTGATGGAGGGATAACGGAAATCCAGGTCCAGCACGTGCGCCACTTCATCAAAGTAACTTTTATCGATGCCCTGCGTACGTAAGGTGTTCAGATAGCTGAAGACTGCGGCGATAACTTCATCACGATTGGCCTGGCCTTTATCCGTCAGCGAGACGGAAATCGAGAATACCCCACCGTTGCGGTCGATAACCGGATCGGCACCGGCACTGATAGAGTCAGCCAGCCCACGGCTTTGCAGCCAGTCTGATAAGGTGTTTTTGCTGCGGTTGCCAATCAGATAACCAATAAGCGTATCGGTTTTACTGCGGAACTCGGCGCTGTTGTTATCAATGCGGAACTCAATGCGCAGCTGCTTGCGCGGCTGTGCAGGGACATTGTGAATGATGATGCCTTTCTGCTTATCGGTGACCACCGGCACGGTGATATCCGGCACCGTCGCCTGACGGTTTTCGACGCGGCCAAAGGTTTCGGCGGCTATTTTTTCCAGCTCGGGCAACGGTTTATTACTGTAGATCACCGCTTTCATCAAATTGGCTGAGTAATAACGATGATAAAACGCCTTCAGGGCATCGTGCAGTTTACTGCCCGGCTTATCGCGCAGGGTTTCCAGATTCCCGCCGGAAAAGCGTGAGCTGGGATGTTCAGGGTTTAGCGTTTCAGCACCAACCTGTGCCATACGCAGGCCGTCACGGGATCGCGCCATGGTCAGTTCGGCGTTGACCGCATTACGTTCGCGATCGGCATTGACCGGGTCGAGCAGCGGTTCGGCAATGGCGTCGGCCAGCCTGTCGGCAGCCGGTTGCAGCGCATCGTTCTCCACTTCCAGATAAAACGCCGTACGATAGGATGCGGTACTGGCGTTGTGGCTACCCCCGTGCTTTTTCAAAAATTCGGCGAGGTTATCCGGCTGCGGGTAACGCTTTGACCCCATCAGCACCATGTGCTCAAGATAGTGTGCCAGGCCAAGCTGATCGGTGGGATTTTCCAGCGATCCGACCGGCAGCGCCAGTGCGGCCAGCGACTTTGTGGCCTTGTCATCGGAAACCAGCAAAACGGTCATGCCGTTATCCAGGCGGATTGCCTTGTACTGACGAGGGTCTTTTTCACTTTTACGAATAATGTCTGTGACCGGTTGCCATCCGGTTTCTGCCTGCGTCAGCGGGCTGAACAGGGCGAAAAAGACAAAGTAAACTAACCAGACTGCATAACGACGCATTCAAACTCCCTCAATTTTGCTGGTGTTTAATTGTTATAAAATAACACTACAGGAGATCATCCTGATTGTCCGTAAAACTTCCCCTATCTTCCTTGGGGAATGTGGGTACATCACCAAATACTATACAGAATGGTGCGCCTGAAGCAGCGGTAAAAGCCAGCGTTCGGCATTCTCGCTCATTGCCAGCAGGTACGTTTCATCCAGCGTACGGATCACCCGTTGCAGATAGGGATCGCTGCCTTCGCCCTCAATCTGATAATTTCCCTGCCAGCGCGCCAGTAGCTTGTTACGCGCTTTTTTCTGAGCAGCTTCATCTCGCAGCAGCTCACCCGATGATTCATCGTAACTTTCCTCCAGCCAGGCGGCACCGGATTCAGTCAGCAGCAGCGGTGAGCACATGCCCTCGCGGTAGCCCGCAACGTAACGTGCCAGCTGATGCAGGGCGTCATCCGCCGTAATCGCCGGGAATCGCCATTCGCTATCGTTACGACCCAGCATCAGGCTGGTGCCATTGCCGCCCGTCGCGCAGTAAACCAGATGCTCCAGCCACAGGGTCAGGCCATCCTTAAAGTTAAGATTGCCCGGCCGCCAGCGTAACAGCCCACTGTCCTGCACTTGAGCAAGCCATCCGGTAAGCAAAACACCGTCAACCAGCAGCGAGATTTCCCGGCTTTCCGCCGCCGCACGCTGCTCGCGCACGCGGCTGGCCAGCACGTTCATTTCCTGCTCCTGCTCTTGCCAAACCAGTTCACCGAATGCGCCGTAGGGTAAAGCCCCTGAAGCACGTTGCCGGGCGTAAAGGCGAGAACTTTCTTCCCTCTCTATCAGGCTGTTAAGCAACTGCGCATTCATCTGATAACGCGTCAGGCCATCCAGTGCAAAAGGCTCGGCGTCTGGCAATTCCATCTCTTCCAGTCTGAAGCTGACGCCAAGCCGCATGCTGAAAAATGCCCTGACCGGATGCCGCCAGAAGCGCACCAGCCGTTCAAAGCTTAGTGAATCAAGCTTTTCTGCTGCTAAAGGCTGCATAAACGGCGGATGAGCAATACCCGATGCTTTAGCAGCAGGTAACCACTCGTCAGCAAAACTTCTGAACTCAGAAGTTGCACTGAAGTTTTCGGCCGCAAAGGGCATTCTGCTGTGCAGATGATGCAGATGGCGCGCCACGTTTTTTGCACTGCGGTCAACATCCAGCGAGCGGTCTTCGGGCAAGCAGAAGCTCTGGCAGATGTACTCCACTAATTCACTGACCAGTACAGAGGGATATCGTTCCGTATTATCCTGAATTGAACGGGCGATATAGCTGATATACAGCTGCTGCTGCGCTGAATTTAGCGCTTCCAGGAACAGATAGCGGTCATCATCGCGGCGGCTGCGATCGCCTTTTTGCAACTGCTTACTCATTAAATCAAAGCCGAGCGGTGGCAGCGTTCGTGGATAAATGCCGTCGTTCATACCCAGCAGGCACACCACCTTGAAGGGAATGGAACGCATCGGCATCAGGGTACAGAAGTTCACCGGCCCCGCGAGGAAACGCTGGCTGATACGCTGCTGATCGAGCCGGGAGACCAGTTCATCGCGCAGTACGGTTAGCGGTACAGCCTGCTGATAACCTGCCTCAACACCATAGCCAATCACCTGCTTCCACTGATCTTCAATCAGCGTTAGCGCCGCTTCCGTTTCCGCATCGCAGATAAAAAAATCATCTAATAGCTGGCGACAGAGCGGCAGCCAGTGTGCCAAATCGCTGGTTTCATCCAGCCAGCGCCGCCAGCGATGCAGCTGCATCAGTAACTCGGCCAGATTCCCAGCCAGTTCCGCGATCAAACCACTGGACTCATCATAAGGCAGGACCCCCTGCCACTCCCCGGCATCACTGTTCATCGCATAGCCCAGCAGCATTCGCGTCAGGCCGAAGTGCCAGGTATGCTGACCGGTAGCAGGCAGGTCCAGCTCGCGGACGTTGTCATCATCCAGACCCCAGCGAATACCGGATTCAGCAACCCAGTGGCGCAGCAGGCGTAGCCCCTCTTCATCAATTGCAAAACGCCCCGCCACCGCAGGAACTTCAAGCAGGGCCAGAACATCTTCAGCGGTGAAGCGGCTGTCAGGCAGGCTCAGTAGCGAAATAAACGCCTGAAGCGCGGGGTGCGCCTGACTGGCGCGACGATCGGAAATGGCAAACGGCAGCGCACGCTCCGGTGGCGCATTACCAAATACCGCCTGAATAAAGGGCGTATAGGCGTCGATATCAGCCACCATGACGATGATATCGCGCGGGGTCAGCGCCGGATCGTCAGCCATCATTGCCAGCAGCCGATCCTGCAGAACTTCGACCTCGCGCTGCGGGCTGTGGCACTGATGGATCACAATTGAACGATCTTCCGGTGCAAGCAGGCGTTTGGCTTCACTGTTTTCCCATTCGCTTTTTTTCAACCCGATAACCGCGTTGTCTTCCAGCTCCAGCAAATCCCGCTTCAGGGTTTGCAGCAGGTTTACCGGCTCAAGATCGACAAAGGCGAAGACCTCATTAGGTTCAATCTGCGCCAGCAGGTAGAGATTATCGCGCCCCAGCTTGCCCCATGAAGCCAACAGAGGATTACTCAGCTGCTGCTCACCTGCATCGTTGAACAAAGACGATGCGCTGTCAGCATCACGGAACTGGGAGATCTCATGATTATCCTGATAATGCCTGCGGTTGCGGTTTTGCAGCCTGGCCAGAAACGCGTAATCCTGAATATCTCCCCAGTAATGACGGCAGGGATTGGTAAACAGCAGATGAATATCGATATGTTTACCCAGCGCGCTAAGTGCCTGTAAATAAACCGGCGGCAGTGCCGAAATCCCACAAATAAACACCCGATCCGGCAGATTTTCCGGGCGAGTTGAGCTGTTTTCCAGCCGGTGAATAAAACGCTGATAAAGGTTGGCACGGTGCCATTCAGGTTGCCCAAGCTGATGGGTATATTCAACCAGTGCCGCCCACAGCGGAGCCTGCCAGACCTGTGCCTCGCCAAGCCCCTCGGTCAGTTCGCCTTTTTCCCATCCGTTAAGCCACTGCGGACGATACACCAGATACTGGTCAAACAGGTCGGCGACTCTGGATGCCAGCTGGAACAGCTTGCGTTTATCGTCGTCATCGCTGAGGTAATTACGCAGCGTTGCGAAAGCCTCTCCCGGCAGCATCTCAGGGAGGATCGCCATCAGTTTCCAGCTCATACCGGACTTGCTAAAAGCGCTCTCACGTGGAATATCCGGTAACACGCGAACAAACATGTCCCAGATAAAGCTGGCGGGTAGCGGAAATTCAATATTAGCCGCAATACCAAAATCTTCGGCCAGCGACATTTGCAGCCACTGTGCCATTCCCGGGCTTTGTACCAGCACCACTTCCGGGTTCAGCGGATTGGGCAAGGGCTGATTTTTTATCTGCCATGATGCCAGTGTCTTAAGCAGATCCAGCTGATTGGAGTGGTAAACAGTGAACATAACCGACAGATTCTCAACGTAAGAGGGTTTAATTTCCTGAAGGGTACTCTACCCGCACAGGACGAACATTGGAAATGTAGCGCTGCTGCAGTCAATTATCCATCGCCGGGCAGCGCAACTGAACCAGTTCGGCTCGGCGCCCCGAAGGGCTTACCGTTTTAGCGATTAACAACGGGCATCCTTCCGGGCCATCCTTCTGCTGCACCTGTGCCTGCCAGCCCTCCAGCGGATTACCCTGCAACAGTTGCCGGGCGTTACGCCATGCGCTGCGCTGCTGCCACTGCTGTTGGAACCCCTCTGCCAGCACCAGCTGATAGCGCATCAGAGCCATGATGCTAAGGCTAAACAGCAGCAGGGCAAACAGTGTTTCAACCAGGCTAAATCCCCGTTGATTACGACGAGGGATCATCACACAGGCTCCTGTCGGGCAATGGGCAATAATCCAGCCAGCCCTGAGGGACCGCGCTAACTTTCCCACCGGTAAGGCTGCTAACCCAGCGATACAGAGACAACGTTCCACTGCCGCTGTCACCGCGCAACAGCATTCCGGAGGCGTGGCTTAGCAGGCAGGCGCGCCAGGTATACTGCGGTTGCAGCTGGCAGTACCAACCTACTTCAGCGCCAAGCCACGTCAGACGCTCTCCCCACGCCAGCGCAGATACCGCATCGGTGTACTCAAGGATATAGTGCCGTTCATCAGTGACCAGGCTGAGATTATCACTCAGCTGCTGGCGTGTAGCGTGCAGCAATGCGGTGCCCATAAGCAGAATGATAATCACCATCAGCAGTGCGCCGTTTCCCTGTTGTCGGTGCATTATAAATTCTCCGCCACCAGCCAGTGCTCAATATGCTGGACCAGAGCAGGCCAGACGCTGGAACTCCCCTTCAACATGAATCGGACCTGCTGCCGATTGCGAACCACCCTGAACTCCTCAATGGCGATGACACCGGGATCGTTCAGCTTCTCCCAGCCGCCACCTTCACAGCGATCAACCCCGCGCTGCATTTCCAGATTTTTCGATCTTAAGCGAAAGCCATAGTAATCGCTGTCTTCTCGCCCGGTACTCTCCCATTGCCCGTTGCTGTTTTCATCCCAGCGCACCAGCAGGCAGCGGCCTCCGTTCTGAATCTGCATCGCAGCCCCGCTACAGCGACCGTGGCAGTAGCCCGCGCGCCGGGCGGCTTTTTCCAGCGTCTGCATAATCTGCTGCAGCTCTTCATTGAGCTGAACCTGTATCTGCAGGCGCAAATTATGCTGCTGCAATAGCGGTAACGTTCGCGCAGCGCCGAGCATTATGACGCTTCCGATCGCCATCGCCAGCAGCGTCTCAAGTAAGGTAAATCCCCCCGTATTCATCGGCATCCTTCCTCTGATACTGAGCAAATGCGCACCCTGCCACGCGAAGAGACAATGATTCGCCGTTCACCGGCATCGCTGGCAATAGTGATATTGCCAGGGCGGGCGGTATTCTTCACACCATAGAACCCGATTTCCGCGGTCATCGAGCGTATGCTGACTTCCGGCCACGGAGCCAATAGTGTAAAGCGGGCCTGCGGGGAACAGACATCAGGAACACTTCCGCCTCCCAGACACCAGTATCTGCCCGGTTTAAGCCAGATGACCCTGTCGGCGTTATGCCACCAGGCATCGCTGCGCAGGCGCAGAAGCAGCCGCTGGATCTGCTGCGCACTGTCATTAAGCTGACGTAGCTGCTGCCATCGCTGCCAGCCCTGCCATGACCCCAGGCTCAGTACAGCGATGAGCGCGATTACCATCATCAGTTCCAGCAATGTGAATCCCGCTGATTGCGTTATTTTCATCAGCCGAGTGTTGGCTTTTCTCCGCCGCGCCACCAGCAGTACCTTGTGGGTTTGCGCGTTATCTTCCAGGCTAAATACGTCTTCTCACCGGCTTTCATTACCGCTGCGTGGCGCTACGCATTTTTACCAACAAGTCTGATACCATCGCCGGATTTGCCTGGCACCAATGGTGAGAAAGGCTAAGATGCCTGAGCGGGTAAACGGTGTCAGAGCCGAAAAAACCCTGAGTAAAGTCAGCGTGCCAGATTCGAGCAGAACCAAGAGAGAGAAAATGGATGAGATTCAAATGATCGATATTGCCACCTCGCTGCCGCAGGTGAAGATCGATTTAAAATACGCCACAGCGGATAACATTACCGGCCAGCCGATTTACTGCGAATACCGTTGCCTGTTGCACCCGGATGCTGCAGCGGCGCTGGCTCGCAGTGCGCATCTCGCCGCTCTTGCAGGCTTTACCCTACTGGTCTACGACGCATACCGCCCGCAGAAAGCGCAAATGAATCTGTGGCTGGCCTGCCCTAATCCTGACTACGTTATCCCCGTCACTCAGGGCTCGAATCACTCCCGCGGAACGGCTGTTGACGTCACGCTGATAGATGAACAGGGAGCGATTGTGGATATGGGCAGTGGTTTTGACGAAATGCACGAATGTTCACATCCCTGGCATCCTTCGATCCCGACGCTGACATTACGTAACCGGCTGATGCTGAGTGCGATTATGCTTGAAGGAGGCTTCAAGGGGATTACGACAGAATGGTGGCACTTTGAGCTGCCTGGAGCGGCAGATTATCCGCTGCTGACGGATATTTTTGACTGTTACCCACCGCAATCCGCGGCGTAATGCTATCCCCGGCATTATGCATGCCGGGGATAGCATTTTTACACGGCTACCGGCGCTTTAATCGCCGGATGCGGGTCGTAACCGACGATTTCGAAATCATCGAAACGATAGTCGAAAATAGAGGCCGGTTTACGTTTAATCACCAGCTGCGGTAGCGCGCGCGGTTCACGGCTCAGCTGCAGGCGAGTCTGTTCCAGGTGATTGCTGTACAGGTGGGTATCCCCCCCGGTCCAGACGAAATCACCCACTTCCAGATCGCACTGCTGTGCCATCATATGCACCAGCAGAGCATAACTGGCGATATTAAACGGCAGCCCGAGGAAGATATCGCACGAGCGCTGATAGAGCTGGCAGGAAAGCTTGCCGTCCGCGACGTAAAACTGGAAGAAAGCGTGACACGGTGCCAGCGCCATCTCGTCCAGTTCACCCACGTTCCACGCGGAAACGATGATACGGCGAGAATCGGGATCGTTTTTAAGCTGCTCAACAACCTTGCTCAGCTGGTCGATCTGGCGACCATCCGGTGCACCCCAGCTGCGCCACTGTTTGCCGTAGACCGGGCCGAGGTCGCCGTTTTCATCCGCCCACTCGTCCCAGATCGAGACGTTATTTTCCTTCAGATAAGCGATATTGGTGTCGCCATTGAGGAACCACAGCAGTTCATGAATGATGGATCGCAGATGGCACTTCTTGGTGGTAACCAGCGGAAAACCATCCTGCAAATTGAAACGCATCTGATGACCGAAGACCGACAGCGTACCCGTTCCGGTACGATCGTTTTTCGGTGTGCCCTGCTCAAGGACATGCTGCATTAATTCCAGATACTGTTTCATTTTTCCTCACGAAGTTGCTGCTGCGGGCGACGACGATACGCCCAGATCATCATAATCACGCCGGCCAGAATCATCGGCACGGAGAGGATTTGCCCCATGCTGATGCCGCTGAACAGACCAAGCTGCTGATCGGGCTGACGGAAGAACTCAATAATAATACGGAAGGCGCCATAACCAATCAGGAACAGGCCTGAGACGGCTCCCATCGGGCGCGATTTGCGGATAAACACATTCAGAATGATAAACAGCACGATCCCTTCCAGAATCAGCTCATAAAGCTGTGAAGGGTGACGCGGCAGTACACCGTAGGTCGCCAGCAGAGACTGCCATTCCGGATGAGTGGAAACCAGTGCGATATCTTCGCTGCGTGAACCCGGGAACAGCATCGCCCACGGCAGATTTGGGTCAACGCGCCCCCACAGTTCTCCGTTGATAAAATTACCGAGGCGACCAGCGCCCAGGCCAAACGGGATCAGCGGCGCGATAAAGTCCGAAACCTGGAAGAAAGTACGCTTGGTGCGGCGGGCGAAGATCAGCATCACGACGATCACACCAATCAGGCCGCCGTGGAATGACATCCCCCCATCCCATACCTTAAACAGATACAGCGGATTATCGAGGAACAGCGGCAGATTGTAGAAAAATACATAGCCGATACGGCCGCCGAGGAACACACCCAGGAAACCCGCATAAAGCAGATTTTCAACTTCCTCTTTTTTCCAGCCGCTTCCAGGTTTATTAGCCCGGCGAACGGCCAGCCACATAGCGAAAACAAAACCAACCAGATACATCAGCCCGTACCAGTGAAGAGACACAGGGCCGATAGAGAAGATCACCGGATCAAATTGGGGGAAAGCCAGATAGCCGTTATTCATCTTTCACCATTTTTAAATTCTGTCCTGACGGGCAGGCGACGGAATATGTAGACGCGTGCGCACATGGCGCTGCTGCTTAAGGCTGCGCATGATAGCATAATGCGAATTATTCCGGTCCGGCGTAACTGTAAACTTTGTTAAGCACCGGATCGGATGACTATTTCCCGCCCCGGATCAAACCGCCCAGCCCTCTGCGCTCCATAAAAGCCGCAATCAGTTGACGGACTTCACTGGTGTGCGGCGCTTCCAGACCACGCTGCGCAAGTTCCCGGGCTTCTGACTGGTCGATATGGCGAAGTAAATACTTTACGCGCGCCACATTACGGCCGTTCATGCTGAGATGGTAGTAACCCATGCCGATCAGCATAACCACACACATCGGATCGCCCGCCATTTCGCCACACAGGCATAGCTCTACCCCTGCACGGCTGGCTTCCTGTCCAATACCGTGCAATGCACGAAGCACGGCCGGATGCAGGCTATCGTAAAGGCTGGCAACCCGGGTGTTGTTACGATCCACGGCCAGTAGATACTGGGTCAAATCGTTGGTGCCAACGGAGACAAAATCTACGCGACCCCGCAGATGGCTCAGCATAAAGATCATCGACGGAACTTCGATCATCACCCCGAGGCGCGGGCGCGGAATTGCATAGCCCAGCATTTCTTCCACCTCGCGCCCCGCCCTGTCAAGCAGGCGCCGTGCCTCGTCGATCTCCTCAAGGCTGGTGATCATTGGCAGCAGGATGCTCAGGTTTCCGCTGGCAACGTTGGCCCGCAGCATTGCGCGCAGCTGAACAAGAAAGATCTCGGGCTGATCGAGTGTCAGGCGAATGCCCCGCCATCCCAACGAGGGGTTTTCTTCACTAATCGGCATATAGGGCAACTGCTTGTCGGCACCGATATCCAGCGTGCGCAATGTGACCGGCTTGTCCAGAAACAGCTGCAGCATTCCCTGATACTGTGCAACCTGCTCTTCTTCCGAGGGAAAACCGTTCTGTAACATAAACGGAATCTCGGTACGATAGAGGCCCACGCCATCGACCCGGCTACCGATCGGATGCTCATGTTCAGCACTCAAACCCGCGTTAAGCATGACTTTCACCGGTTCACCGCTTTTAAGCGCTCCCGGCTGCTCAACCAGGCCTTCTGCGAGCTGGCTTAATTCATTTTCTTCGCTGATCAGCCGCTGATATTCCTGCACCAGCACCGGTTCGGGATCGACCAGCAGTTCACCGCGATAACCATCGACGATGAGCAAGCGCCCCTTCATCAGGTCGGGCTGAATATCGGCTCCCATCACCGTTGGGATACCCATAGCGCGAACCATGATCGCCGCATGAGAGTTAGCGGCACCATCGCGTACGACAACCCCCGCCAGCCTTTCACGCGGCAGCTCTGCCAGAGTGGTAGCCGTCAGTTCGTCGGCCACCAGCACAAAGCGCTCAGGCCAGGTATTGGTGCCCTGAATCGTATCATCGAGGTGAAACAGCAGGCGCTGACCGAGCACACGTAAATCACCCGCCCGCTCCCGCAGGTAGCTGTCCTGCAGGCTGGCAAACTGCGCGGCAAATTTCTCAATAACCTTTTTTACTGCCCACTCAGCCACCGAACCGGCATCAATTTCCGCCAGCAGATCTTTTTTCAATCGCGCATCGCTGAGCAGGTGCGAATAGAGGTCGAAAATGGCCGCGCTTTCTTTATGCATGCTGGCGGTGAAACGCTTGCTGTAGCGACGAAATTCGTTCGATGCTTCAGCCATCGCCAGCGCCAGACGCTCACGCTCACGCACAGAATCCAGCGTTGAGGCGGCAGAAACATTCTCCAGTGAGGGCTGTGAGGAATCAACCCAGCCTTCGGCTATCGCTACGCCAGGTGAGGCCGCCAGCGCTTTGATTCGCGTCTGCCTGTACTGCCCAAAGAGAACATTAAGCTGCGACTGAGAAAGGATCGCCGCCATCTGAGTGGCAAGGGTAACCAGAAACGACTCTTCGCTCTCATCGAACTGCCGATGTTCGCGTTGCTGAACCACCAGAACGCCCTGCAGCTGGCGTCTGCTGATAATCGGTACGCCAAGAAACGAGCGAAAACGCTCTTCTTTCACGGAGGGGATAAATTTAAAACTGGGGTGCTTTTGCGCATCGGCGAGGTTAATGGGTTCAGCAAGGCGACCAACCAGCCCAACGATGCCTTCATCAAATGCAAGGGCGACAGTACGCCCACGCGGCTTTTTCAGCCCACGCGTTGCCATCAGGTAGTAACAGCGGCGTTCATGATCGGCCAGATAAACCGAGCAAACCTCGATATCCATGGCCAGACAAATCTCATTAACCAGAATATCCAGCGCCTCGGTAAGCCGGGGCGCTGCCGCCACTTTCTCAACTATTTCGCGTAGTTGTGTGAGCATAATCTACGTGGCTTAACCTCTCTTCCTTCGAAAGCCTGGCGTATTTCTCTGCGCGGTATTCTCCTGCAGGGGCATAACCACACCAGCAAACTCTTTCATTACGCGGCGGTAAACATCGCGTTTAAAAGAGACCACCTGGCGTACCGGATACCAGAAGCTGACCCAGCGCCAGCCGTCAAACTCTGGCGTGCTGCTGGTTTGCATATTGATATCCGCTTCATTGCACAACAGCTGCAGAAGAAACCACTTCTGTTTTTGGCCGATACAAACCGGCTTTGTGTCCCAACGCACCAAACGTTTTGGCAATTTATATCGTAACCAGTTACGGGTGGATGCCAGGATGCGAACATCCTTACGGCTCAAACCGACTTCCTCGAAAAGTTCGCGGTACATCGCCTGTTCCGCCGTCTCGCCAGGATTAATCCCTCCCTGAGGAAACTGCCAGGAGTGCTGGCCATAGCGCCTTGCCCACACAACCTGTCCCTGCCTGTTACAAATTACGATACCAACATTCGGGCGGTAGCCATCATCATCGATCACCGGACTACCTCAAACTAAAACTGGATGTTCTGATTGTTTCACACTCCTTACAGGCGGTAAACCACTGGTTTAAGCCTGCAAGTCCGCATTGAACTTGGATAACTACTACCAGTGGACAGAGTTATAAACAGAAACAGGGGCAAAAAGGCGATCTTATTCACGTTTTCTGTGGATAGCTTTGTGCAGAACTCAGTTAACAGGTGGGGAAAACTTTATTCAACGTTTGGAGACACCTCGCAAAAAAAAGAAATAACCCCAGGTTAATCATAAGGTTTAACGTCATTTTTACGTTAAATCAGGTGCTGTCATGCTGCTGTCACAGACGGACTTCCGGCAACTGGCGAAAGATCGAGCACTTGATGATTTATCCACAGAATATGGTGATTAGTTGGACATGAAAGGGGCTAAAGTTGCCAAAACCCCCTGCGTCAAGGCTGTAAATCGAAACAGTATTATTTTTAAATGTGAGTTATCCCATTTTTCTGTGGATAACTATGTAGAAGATCCTGTTCACTGTCGGTGATAAGACGGGTAAAACTTGTCTGAGCAGTGTAAATCCCCTGCAATGGGGGGAATAAAAAACATGATTTATCATGCTATTATTATGCTTACCCCCAGAATTAGCGTTAAGCCGTGTAACGCTGGAACTGAGAGTTCGTTTTTTAAACAGATCTGGATATCACAATGACAGGCGCTCCTTTCCTCGTTCCTCCCCCCCGTGATGAAACCGAACTGCTGGACAGAGCTAACGCACTTGCCGGTTATACCCTCGGTGAACTTGCCCGGCGTATAAGTTTACCGATTCCCCGAGACCTTAAACGGGATAAGGGTTGGGTGGGGATGCTGCTGGAACGTTACCTCGGTGCCAGCGCAGGCAGTAAGCCGGAACAGGATTTTGCCGAAATTGGCGTGGAGCTGAAGACGATCCCCGTAGATGCCACCGGGCGCCCGCTTGAAACGACCTTCGTTTGCGTCGCACCGTTGACCGGTAATAGCGGCGTCACCTGGCAGAACAGTCACGTGCGGCATAAGCTCGGGCGCGTGCTGTGGATACCGGTAGAGGGTGAACGAGCTATCCCACTGGCAGAGCGGCATGTTGGCGCTCCGCTGCTGTGGAGCCCAAATGACGAAGAGGAACATCAGCTGCAGCGCGACTGGGAGGAGCTGATGGATATGATTGTGCTGGGTCAGGTTGAACAGATTACCGCTCGCCACGGCGAGGTTTTACAAATTCGTCCCAAGGCAGCTAACAGTAAGGCTCTGACCGAAGGTATTGGCCGCCATGGGCAACCCATTATGACTCTGCCGCGCGGCTTTTATCTGAAAAAAACCTTTACGGCAGCGCTGCTAGCACGCCATTTTTTACTGTAGTTTTCCTGCTGATTTGCGGAAGATTATACGAATGTCAATAATATGCGCCTGATTGAGTCCATTTTCAGACTGATGAAATTATCACTACAGGGAAAATAGTTTATTACTACACTCATCAAAGTAATAAATATCAAGGGAGACAAGTATGAAGTGGATGTTAGGTATTGCGGCGCTGAGTGTATCAATGCTGATAAGCGGCTGCAGTAGTGACTACGTGATGGCGACCAAAGACGGTAAAATGATTATGACCGACGGTAAGCCAAGTATTGATAAAGAAACTGGACTGGTGAAATACGTTGATGAATCCGGCCATGAAATACAGATTAACGGTGATGAAATCTCTTCAATCGTTGAGCGCTAAACCCTGCTTTGCCATCTGACGCTGATATTTCAGATGGCAAACGATATGCTTTCCTCTCTCTGATGGGTAATCCCTCTTTCACCTCCCGCGTCTGGCGGTTATAGTCGAAAACCGGGTTCTGGTTCTGTAAGCACAGACACTGCAATCTATTGCCAGTATCCCCTGTTGCGGACGCAGCTGATGTCCCTGACCTTTTAATAATGAAAAAAGGAAGTCTGCTATGCATTATCACCGTATCCCCCACAGCACACTTGAAGTCAGCTCTCTTGGACTGGGTACTATGACGTTTGGGGAACAAAACAGCGAAGCCGACGCGCATGCCCAGCTTGATTTGGCGCTTAGCCGCGGCATTAATCTGATTGACACAGCGGAGATGTATCCGGTGCCGCCGCGCCCGGAAACACAGGGTTTAACTGAGAAATATATCGGCAGCTGGCTGAAAGCGCGCGGCTGCCGCGACAAAATCGTACTGGCTTCTAAAGTGGCGGGTCCGGTACGCGGTGCCGATGCCTCTATCCGACCTAATCAGGCATTGGATCGCAAAAATATTCGTGAAGCGCTGGATGCCAGCCTGAAAAGGCTGAATACGGACTATATCGATTTATACCAGCTGCACTGGCCTCAGCGTCAGACCAACTACTTCGGCAAGCTGAATTATCAATACACCGATAACACCGCGCCGGTGACGCTGCTGGAAACACTGGAAGCACTGACCGAACAGGTGCGCGCAGGAAAGATTCGTTACATCGGGGTTTCAAACGAAACGCCATGGGGCGTGATGCGCTATTTGCAGCTGGCCGAAAAACATGAACTACCGCGAATCGTCAGCATCCAGAACCCTTACAGCCTGTTAAATCGCAGCTTCGAGCTGGGACTGGCAGAAATCAGCCAGCATGAGGGCGTAGAACTGCTTGCCTACTCCAGCCTGGCGTTTGGTACGCTGAGTGGAAAATATCTTAACGGTGCGAAGCCTGCAGGCGCGCGTAATACGCTGTTCAGCCGCTTTACACGCTACAGCGGCGAACAGGCTCAGTTAGCAATTAGCGAATATGTTGCACTGGCGCAGCGCCACGGACTCGATCCTTCTCAAATGGCGCTGGCATTTGTACGTCAGCAACCGTTTGTTGCCAGCACGCTGCTGGGAGCCACAACGCTGGAACAGCTTACTGTGAATATCGACAGCTACGATCTGACTCTGGATGCCGAAATTATTGACGAGCTGGAAGCAATCCACCGCCGTTATACTTACCCTGCCCCCTGACGGATCTGCACAAATGTTTGCGGGGCCATCGGGCCCCGCAACAGCACATCAGCACATCAGCACATCAGCACATCAGCACATCAGCACATCAGCATCATAAGACACGGACTATGAGGCAACAGCTTTACGCTTCTGCGCCAGCTGCCAACCCCAGAGAACGGCAATAGCCAGGGCAAACAGTGCACCAAACCCGACGCCGGTTGCAACCGGCGGCGCGCCCAGCTTAATCGCCAGAGAATACAGCCCCAGCATCACCAGCATCGCCGTATTTTCACCCAGGTTCTGTACCGCAATCGCGTTACCGGCACCCACCGTCTGCTTACCGCGCATTTGCAGCAATGCATTCAGCGGTACCACAAAGAAACCGCCCAGTATCCCGATAATCGCCAACAGCACGTAGGCGTTCAGCGCCGTATGCTGCAACGAGAAAGCCACCACCGCAACACCGATTAACACGCCGGCAGGCATACAGCGCCCGACGGTTTTCAGCGTCACCAGTTTTGCCGCCGCTGCGGCACCAAACACAATGCCGACGGCAACCATCGCATTGAGCATCGTTGGGGTTTTATTGTCGGCAATGCCCAGCGCCACCGGCACCCACAGTACCAGCAGAAAGCGCAGCGTAACGCCGGCCCCCCAGAAAAGGCTGGTGCCCACCAGCGAGAAGCGGGTTTCGCCGTCGCGCCACAGCACGCGACAGGCGCGGAAGAAACTGGCGGACATCGCGGCAGGTCGCCAGGATTGGCCACTGCGAGCTGCTGCCAGTTTGGGGATCATCAAATTAGCAACGACCGCCAGCGCATAAGCAACAACACACGCCAGCAGCGCACTGGTCAGGTTGAGGTCAGCAAGATATCCCCCCGCCACGGAGCCGAGCAGAATCGCGGCTATCGTTGAGGACTCCATCAGGCCGTTGGCTTTGACCAGCGTTTCACCATCAGTCAGCTCGCCGAGAATCCCGTATTTGGCCGGGGAATAGGCGGCCGCACCAATACCAACCAGACCATAACCTAAGAAAGGGTCCAGCCCAACGCAGATAGTCAGTGCGCCAAGCAGCTTGAGGCCGTTGGCAAACATCATCACCCGGCCCTTCGCAAAACTGTCGGCCACCTGGCCCACAAACGGAGCCAGAACGATATAGGTGGCAACGAACACCATCTGCAGAATCGGCTGGCTCCAGTCGGGGTACACCAGCTGCTTCAGTACCGCCAGAGTGGCGAACAGCAGGGCATTATCCCCAAAAGCGGAGAGGAACTGGGCGGCAATCACCGCCATCATTCCCTTCGACAATAATGGTTTTGATCCGGCAGTCGGACTATTCATGAGTCTCCTCTGGCCGCTCGGCCATTTCGCGCAGGGTAACAAAATCCGGCTTGCCGCTGCCGAGCATCGGGAGCTGTTTCAACACCCGAATATCCCGTGGGATCGCCAGTTCAGGGCTACCCAGTTCACGTGCTGCGCGCTGTAAACGTTCGCGGGTCAGCTCACTGTCGGTGGTAAACAACACCAGAGCTTCGCCACGATTGCCGTCCGGCTTAATTGTCGCCGCGTGCTGTTTTTCATCAGACGCCTTCAGCGCAATCAGCTCTACGCTCTCCAGCGAAACCATCTCGCCGGCGATCTTCGCAAAACGCTTCACGCGCCCCTGAATCTGGCAGAAGCCGGCATCGTCAAAGCTTACGATGTCGCCCGTATCGTACCAGCCGCTCTCCATCCGTCCTTCACCGTTATCGGCCTCAGGCGCTTCAAGAACGCCGGGACGCTCGACGCGCAGATAGCCTTTCATGATATTCGGTCCACAAAGCTGTAGCAGTCCGCCTTCTTCAATACCGGGCACGGAAATCAGCCGTGAATCCATACCCGGCAGGATACGACCAACGGTATGCGATCGGGCTGCCATCGGCACGTTTATGGCCACCACTGGTGCGCATTCGGTCACACCATAGCCTTCCAGAATGCGGATGCCGAACTTCTCAAACCAGGCATCACGCGTGCTCTGCTGTAGTTTTTCCGCTCCGGCCACCACGTAACGCAGACGGGCAAAATCATACGGCTGAGCGAAACGGGCATAGTTACCAAGGAACGTCGAGGTACCGAACAGCACGGTACAGTTACGATCGTAGACCAGCTCGGGCACAATGCGATAGTGCAGCGGGCTGGGATAGAGGAAGACCTCAGCGCCGGTCATCAGTGGCGTAAACAGCCCCACGGTCAGACCAAAAGCGTGGAACAGCGGCAGCGCTGACATAAAGCGATCGCGCGGAGTGAAATCGGCGACCGTGCGGATCTGTTCCACGTTAGCCAGCAGGCTTTTATGGGAGTGAACAACGCCTTTAGGGTGCCCCTCTGACCCTGAAGTAAACAGCACCATCGCGGCATCTTCAGGCTGCTGTTTCACTTCTGCCAGTGACGGCACCAGCAAGCGGCTGAGTATCCACAGTTTGTCCCGGGTAGTAACGGTATCTTTCAAATCTTCCAGAAAAATCCACTTAACGTCGGGGATTCCCTCCGGCAGATGCCACAACTTGCCTTTATCGAGAAACTGGCGCGAGGTAAACACGGTTTTTACCTGGGCCGCCGTCAACGCGCTGGTCAGCCCTTTGACTCCGGCGGTGTAGTTAAGCATTGCAGGAATACGCCCACGCAGCGTTGCTCCGAGGATCGCTGCTGCCGTAACCGTTGCGTTTGGCAACAGCAGGCCGACATATTCACCCTGCTGCGTATAACGCTGCAGAATACGGCCAACGCCCAGTGATTTTTTCAGCAGGCCGGTGTAGCTATCGGGCGTAAAGTTAACGTCCTCAATACAGGGCTTGAAGTAGCCATAGCGCACACGTGCTGCAAGAAAGGCCTGATAAATCGTCTGACGAGGACGCACCGCCATGCGTGCTTCCATCATAATATGGTGCAGATGCTCTCCTGCCAGCCTGCGACGATCGCGGGCACGAGGGGCTTCCGGCATCGGAATGGTCGTAGCGGGTAATACGGTAAGAGAGATTTTTGGAAACAGGCGGCGTTTGAAAACGCCAGCAAGGCGGCCAAAAAGCGTGTATTCAGCACCTTCAATACGTATCGGAACCACCGTTGCCTGTGATTTCGCCGCAACAAAACCCGCTCCGTCGTAGATTTTCATCAGTGAGCCGGTAACGGTAATTCGCCCTTCTGGGAAAATCACCACCGGCCGGCCCTGGGCAATCAGTTTCACCAGGTGCTTAATCGACATCGGCTTCGTCGGATCAAGCGGCACAAAGTCAATAAAACGGCTCAGCCAGCGCATGTACCACTGCTCACTGATCGAGGTGTAAACGGCAAACACCGGTTTCACTGGCAGGAAAACGGCTAACAGCATGCCATCAAGGAATGACATATGGTTTGGGGTGATTAACACCTTCTGCTTGTACAAACCCGAAAGATCGCCCGTTAGTTGGGCCCGAAAAATCAACCGGAAGAGTAACTTAAGGAAAGAGATCACGTTGCCAGCTCCGTAGCAGGTTGCAAGTTGAGTGTAACAATGCAAGATATACTAGCGTAACTCAACTTTTTAAACGTAAAATTAAGGTGTTAGCTGACAGAGCTTCATTATTCTCCCCCTTGCGATTGAGGCACGTATTAAACACAAAAATAATCCCCCCACGGCTCTGCAATGCCTTGTGATGTCATTACAACCAAACCTCAGAACCAGAGATTAAGAAAAGATAAAACCAGGAACAAATGAACAACGTTTCTGGAGCAGGTTTTGCGCAAAAGAACCTGAATTCAATTACAAAAACTATGACAACTTCACAACATACATGAGTTTCATGCTATCAAGCGGTTTTGACCCACTGGCACCTCATGTCTCAGGTCTGCAGGCAGCTTACAAAAGCTGGTATAAAGAAATAAAAGTCAGCTCACTTCGCTCAGCCATCCTTAATAGTTGGTCCTACCGCGATTGCTGATAATAATTAAAAAAGCCCGGATAATCCGGGCTTGATTCTTAACGCAATATTGATCGATTTTTCGATCAATATTGCGGAGTTTAAAACAGGCTTAACACTATGATTTCCATCCTCCGCCCAGCGCTTTATAAAGCATTATCTGCTGAGTCAGCTGCCCCAGCCGGGTGGTAATTAATAGCTGCTGCGAACTGTATAACGATCGCTGTGCTACCAACACATTCAGATAATTGTCGACCCCTTCACGATAGCGAACGGTAGCCAGATCGTAGTTTCGCTGACTGGCTTGTTCATCCAACTGACGTGCGTACAGCTCATCTTTATAAGTTTCCTGCCCAGCAAGCGCATCTCCAACCTCTTTGAATGCTGTCTGAATCGTTTTTTCATAATCCGCAATTTCAATACGTTTTTGCAGCTTGGCAATATTCAGGTTCGCGACGTTTTTTCCACCCCGGAAAATAGGCAGATCGATAGCTGGACTAACGGCCCATGCCGCAGTACCACCGCTAAGCAAATCGCTCAGCCTGCCTGATGTCGATCCTCCCATTGCCGTCAAACTGATACTGGGGAAAAATGCCGCGCGTGCTGCGCCAATATTCGCGTTCGCGGATAACAGCGTGTGCTCCGCAGCAATAATATCAGGGCGGTTGGTCAGCAAGTCTGAGGGCAGCCCGGCTGGGGTTGCCGGGAAATTCCACTCTTTTTTCAGGCTGGCGCCGGCCAGTATATCCGCAGGCAAATCGGTGCCGACCAGCAAGGTCAACGCATTCACATCCTGTCGCACCTGTCGACTGTAGGTCGCCACATCCGCCTGGGCAATACGCACGAGGGTTTCGGCCTGGACCAGATCCTGCTCGGTGCTGACGCCCCCTTCATAGCTGCGTTTGATCAGATCGTAGGAGTCCTGCTGGCTTTGTGCCGTGCTCTGCGCCAGCTTGAGCAGTTCATTATCCGAACAGAGCGACAGATAGCTTGCCGCCACCTGCGAAATCAAACTGATCCGTGTTGCACGCTGAGTGGCGTCCGTTGCCAGGTAACGTTCCAGTGCGCTGTGGCTGAGGCTACGCAGGCGACCAAAGAAGTCCAGTTCCCATGCGGTCACACCGAAATTCGCATCAAACTGATGGTAGGTTACTCCTCCGCCCGGCCCGGTGTTATACAGATTACCCGGCAGGTGAGCGGCCGTTTCACCGGCATTAAGATCGACAGATGGCATCAGCGCGGAACGAGCAACCGTTACCTGCGATCGCGCAACTTCAACATTCAGCGCCGCAACCCGCAAATCACGGTTGTTTTCCAGCGCCCGGACGATCAGCTTATGCATCACCGGATCGGTGAAAAAGTTTTGCCACCGGATATCTGCTCCGTTGCCGTTCAGATGCTGTCCCTGCCCTGCATAATGACCGGCAACAGGTAACGACGGGCGTTGATAGTCCGGTTCCATCGTACAACCAACCAGCATCAGTATCGGCAACAGCCCCATTGATAAAGTCTTATGCATCATGGTTCTGCACCTCTTGTTCTTTTTTATTCCTGCCGGCAAATAGCTGCGAAACGACAACGTAAAACATCGGCACAAAATAAATCGCCAGGAAAGTCGCCGTAAACATGCCGCCCACAACGGCTGTACCAATCGAGTGCTGGCTCCCTGCACCTGCACCGTGTGAAATCATTAGTGGCATCACACCAAGGATAAACGCCATTGAGGTCATAATAATTGGCCTGATACGAAGTTTTGCCGCCTCTGTCGCCGCTTCCACTAACCCCATCCCCTCTTTCTCATGCAGGTCTTTGGCAAATTCGACGATCAAAATAGCGTTTTTCGCCGCCAGCCCGACCGTCGTCAACAGACCAACCTGGAAGAACACATCGTTTTCTAGTCCCCGCATCGTCACGGCCAGCACGGTACCCAGTACCCCCAGCGGGACGACAAGGATAACGGAAAACGGTATTGACCAACTTTCATACAGAGCGGCAAGGCAAAGAAACACGACGATCAGAGAAATCGTATACAGCGCGGGGGTTTGTGAACCCGACATCTGTTCTTCATATGACAATCCGTGCCACTCCACTTTAAATCCCGGGGGCAGTTTGGCAGCAATCTCCTTGACCGCTTTTACGGCTTCCCCTGAACTGTATCCCGGGGCCGGCGATCCCATTATTTCTACTGCGGAAATACCGTTAAAGCGCTCATAGCGTGGAGAACCATACTGCCACTCTCCTTTACCGAAAGCCGTATAAGGCACCATCGTTCCGCTGCTGTTGCGGAAGTACCATTTTTTCAGGTCCTCCGGCGTTACACGGGAACCGGCATTTCCCTGCACGTAAACTTTTTTAACGCGGCCGCCATAGGTGAACTGATTCACGTAACTCGACCCCCAGGCAATGGAGAGTGTGTCGTTGATATCGCCAAGATTCAGGCCCAGCGCTCTTGCGCGCTCATCATCAATAATCAAGTGATACTGCGGTTCATCTTCCATGCCGTTAGGACGGGTGGCGAACAGGCGCTTATCTTTCGCCGCCATGGCCAGAAACTGATTTCGGGCGGCCATCAATGCGGTGTGGCCTTTGTTTTGAGTATCCTGCAGGAAGAAGTCAAAACCGGTCGCGTTCCCCAACTCCATTACCGCTGGCGGTACAAGCGCATAAATCCTGGCGTCTTTCGACTTCGAAAAATGTGCCATCGCTCGTGCTGCCAGCTTCTGGACCGACTGCTCGCTGTTACGCTCACTCCAGGGTTTCAACAGGACAAACGACATCGCGGTGTTCTCACCTCGCCCCGAGAAACTAAAACCGTTAGGGGAGAATACGGACATGACTTCGGGGTTTTTCAGCAACCACTCTTCCATATCATTAATCACTTCCTGAGTACGTTCTGAGGCGGCGTTAGCCGGCAGTGTCACCTGCATCATTAAAACGCCCTGATCTTCATCCGGCAGGAATGAGGTTGGCACCCGCATAAACAGTACGCCGGTTGCAACAACCATCGCCAGATAGATAACCAGGAACAGGCTGCGCCGGGAAATTACCGTACCGACACTCCTCGTATACTTCAGCGTACCGGCATCAAATTTACGGTTAAACCAGCCGGCAATACCTTTATCTTTATGATCTTCAGAAGCGGGTTTTAAGATGGTTGCACACAGTGCCGGAGTGAAAATCATCGCCATCATCACCGAAAGTGCCATGGCGGAGACAATGGTGATTGAGAACTGGCGATAGATAACCCCGGTAGAGCCGGCAAAGAAAGCCATCGGCAGTAACACCGCCGAAAGCACCATGGCAATACCGAACAGAGCGCCCTGAATCTGCTCCATAGATTTGATTGTCGCAGCCTTGGGATCGAGCCCCTCCTCATGCATCACACGCTCAACGTTTTCCACGACCACGATCGCATCATCCACCAGCAGCCCGATGGCCAGTACCATCCCGAACATCGTCAGTGTGTTTATCGTATAACCACAGGCCGCCAGCACGCCGAAAGTCCCCAGCAGTACCACGGGCACCACCATCGTGGTAATCAGCGTAGCGCGGAGGTTTTGCAGGAAAATCAGCATAACGAAAAACACCAGCACGATAGCTTCGAACAGCGTTTTCACCACCTCTTCAATCGATGCACTTACCACCGGCGAGGTGTCATAAGGATACTTAACGATCACACCAGGCGGCAGCGACGGCATTGCATTTTCGACAGTCTGACGCACACCATCGATGGCATCTAACACGTTAGCTCCGCTGGCCAGACGTAAAGCAATACCGGCGGAGGGTTTACCGTTATACGTTGCTGAAATGCTGTAATCCTGCGGCCCTAAATCCACACCGCCCACATCACGTATGCGCACCTGTGAACCATCAGGATTCACTTTCAGCAGGATATTTTCAAACTGTGCGACCTTTTGGAAACGTGTTTTACCCACGATAGTGGCGCTGAATTTTGCCCCCTCTACCGAAGGCAGCCCCGCCAGCTTACCGCTTGATACCTGGACGTTCTGTTTGTTGATAGCGTTAGTCACATCGCTTGGAACCAGCTGAAACTGGTACAGCTTGGCCGGGTCCAGCCAGATACGCATGCCGTATTCTGACCCCATGACGATAAAGTCACCCACGCCATTCGAACGCGCAATCGAGTCCTGGAGTTTTGATACCAGCAAATCGGCGAGGTCACCGTTACTCATTTGACCGCTGTCCGCAATCAGGCTGACCACCAGCATAAAGTTGGCCTGATATTTACGGACGTTGATCCCCTGCTTAACGACCTCATCGGGTAGCTGTGACTCGGCGAGTGACACTTTGTTTTGCACCTGAACCTGAGCAATATCGGGATTGGTACCCTGATTGAAGGTCACAATAATTGTCGCGCTGCCGTCGCTGTTACTTTGCGATTCGATATAGCGCAGGTTATCTATGCCGTTCAACTGCTGCTCAATAACCTGCACAGAGGTATTCTGAACCGTCTCGGCGCTGGCGCCAGGGTAGGTCACCTGTACAGAGATAGCCGGCGGAGAAATATTCGGATACTGGTTAATCGGCAGGGTAAAAATCGACAATCCCCCAATCAGCATCACCAGAATCGCCACAACCCAGGCAAAGACAGGGCGCTCAATAAAGAATTTAGACATCCGTTTTCCTTACTGCGCTGAGGGATCGGCAGTGGTTAAGTTAGCCCGCTTAAAGACTTTAGGCTGATGCTCACTGGGCGAAACCAGGCTGCCATTACGGACCAGCTGTAATCCATCAACAACAACCCGGTCGCCCGACTTAAGTCCTTCAGTGACCAACCACTGGCCGTTAATCATCTCGCCGGTTTTAATAGCCTGCTCAACCACTTTATTATCTGTCCCAATTTTGTAGACATAAGGACGGCCTTTAGGGTCGTGCATAATGGCCGGCTGCGGTGCCAGTATTCCCTGATGAGCAACCCCCTGAGGCAGAACCGCGTGTACAAACATACCCGGCAGCAGATCACGGTTGGGATTCGGGAAAAATGCACGCATCGTAATGCTGCCGGTGGTTTCATCGACAGTCACTTCCGAGAACTCCAACTTGCCCATATGGACGTAGTCCGAACCATCTTCCAGCGTCAGCTTAACCGCAGCGGCGTTGTCCCCTACGGCCTGCAACTTGCCTTCAGCCAGCGCGCGCCGCTGACGCAGTAGCTGCAACGACGATTCACTGACGTCTACGTAGATCGGGTCTAGCTGCTGGATTGTAGTGAGGTAATTGCTTTGACCATTGGTCACCAACGCACCCTCGGTATAAAGAGAGCGCCCGATTCTGCCGGTGATCGGCGATCGAACGTTGGTATAGTTGAGATTAACCTGAGCAATTTCTAACTCTGCCTTCGCCTGTTTTTCCGCGGCAACGGCATCGTCATAGCTTTGTTTGCTGACGGCTCTGGCTTCCATCAGCGGTTTGTAGCGTGTCGCCAGCTGGCGGGCATTTTCCAGTGTTGCCAGCGCCTTATCGTAGGTCGCCTGATAACTGGCGGGATCGATCAGATATAAAGGCTGCCCTGCCTTAACGTCACTCCCCTCAACAAACAGACGTTTGAGAATAATACCGCTAACCTGCGGCCGCACTTCGGCTGTCCTGACCGCAGTCGTCCTGCCTGGAAGTTGTGTAAATAGCGTTACCGGCTGACTTTTAAGTGTTGTCACACCAACACTGATCGGTTTTACCGTGGTGTCTTTGGTTCCCTGATCGCAGCCTGCAAGCATAAAAACCAGACATAGGGGAAGGATCGTTGATCTCATAATTTAATCTCTTACCATAACCTTTAAATTTAATAACGAGAGTGACTATTCTCAAGATAAGTTAATAACATACCGGGGAGCTGAGCCAGGCCTTAGCACGGCTGGGCTTACGTCAAATATGTTTGCTTAAAGCGTTGAATGGCCCCTATAACGCTGGGTCACCAGTACGTTGGTTACAGCCTGCTGGCTGACAATTAGCAGGCTGTATCTGATCAGCCTCTGGGCTCAATTCCCCGGCGACGCAGCTCTCGCCGGGCCAGTTCCTTGAGCCAATATGCAAGGGTAATGTTGTCATCATCCGTCAACGACTTAATCTGAGCATGAAGCTCAGGATGTATTCGCAGCTGAAAGGCTGCTGAACGTCCACCGACTTTAGGCGTCCTGTCTTTAAGTTTCGGCATAGTAATCAGCTCCTGGGAATAAGAACGCCCCTTGTCGCGCTACCAACACCATCAAGGGGCTGACACCGTTAACAGAATGCGATGCTGACAGTGCTGGGGGCAGCTTAGCCTCAATGCAATTATTTCTTTGGTGGATTCAGGTGAAAGATGTAAACAGAATATTGAAAGTTGTGAGCGTTCTTCTGGATTGAAACAAAGCGTAAGATTCTGAAGATACAGACAAAAAAAACCCACGCATCCGCGTGGGTTGGTGCAACTGAACAGGGTGCAGTCCGCCGGGAGCAGACTGTATTCACACCAATCAATACCTCTGGGACTGCTATTGTCACCAGAAGCCGATCCTGAAACCAGCAAACAAAAGCAAATGAATGGCGCTAAATGCAACCAGTCATGACCGGCCGCTCATTTCTTTACATATTGAACATCCTGAGGTTTTTCCTAACCCGGGTTGTAAAGTGCATCCGGCGCGATATTCATATGCTTCAGCACCGGACCAATAATATTGCCAAATACCGGTGCCGCCACCGAGCCACCAAAGTGATCCCCGGCGGTCGGGTGGTTAATCATAATCACCAGTGCCACCTGAGGATTGCTGGCAGGGGCCACGCCGGCGGTATAGTTGATATAGCCGCCGTCATATTTGCCGCTGTCACCCATTTTTTCCGCCGTACCGGTTTTAATTGCCAGCCGATAGCCCGGCACCGCCGCACGCACCCCACTGCCGCCAGGGAGCGCATCACTCTCCATCATATGCACCACGGTTTTGACCGTATCCTGATCGGCAACCCGCGTTCCCAACACCGGCGGTGTGACCTTGGTGATCGACAGCGGGCGATAAACGCCGAATGAACCCAGCGTGGCGTACTCACGCGCAATTTGCAGCGGCGTAACGCGTAAACCATAGCCGAATGAGAACGTTGCACGTTCAATGTCCGCCCAGCGCTGACGGTGCAGGGGGAAGTAGCCGACGCTTTCGCCGGTCAGCCCAAGGCCGGTTGGTTTACCCAGGCCAAACGACTGATAGGTATTCACCAGCACCTCTGCAGGCATCGCCAGTGCGATATGCGACACGCCGATATCACTCGATTTCTGCAGGATGCCGGTCATCGTTAATCGTGACCAGTGGCCAACATCGCGGATCAGATGGCCGTTAACCCGGTAAGGGGTGGTATCCAGTACTGAGTCCGGGCGAACCAGCTTGCGGATCAGCCCTTCCATTACCACCAGCGGTTTAACCGTTGAGCCCGGCTCGTAGCTGTCATTAATCGCCGTGTTACGCATCTGCGCGGGCGATACTTTGGCAAAATTGTTCGGGTTAAATGAGGGATAAGAGGCCATCCCGAGGATCTCGCCGGTATCGATTTTGATCAACACCGCCGCACCGGAGTCCGCCTTATTCAGCAGTACGCCATCGCGCAGCTTGCTATACAGAGTGTACTGGTCGAACTTATCAATACTCAGCTGCACCGTCGGCGGCTGCTGAGGCGGCTCGTAGTTAATCATTGCCACAATATTGCCGTTGGCGTCCTGGCGATATTTCTCCACGCCGGGCGTTCCCTGCAGGACTTTATCGAAGCCTTTCTCCAGCCCGGTCAGCCCGTTGCTGTCTGCACCAACGATACCAATAAGCGGCGCGGTGGCCTCACTCATAGGATAAAAACGGCTGTCGTCATAAACAGTGGTAATACCGGTAAGATGAAGTTTGGAGATATCTTTCGCGATACCCAGCTCGATTTTTCTGCCCAGATAAAGGAAGCGACGATTGGGATTAGCATTAATTTGTGCCGCGATCTCCTCCGGCCTGAGCTCCAGCGCATTAGCCAGATAGGCCCACTTGGCGCTGGTAAAGTCCGGATGCGCTTCTAAAACTCGTTGCGGATCGGCAATCACATCGCGCGAGGGCACGCTGAGCGCCAGCGCTTCGCCGTTCCTGTCGAGCAGGGTGCCACGGTTGGTCGGTAAGGTAACGGTTCTCAGCGAGCGTTCATCCGCCTCTTTTTCCAGCATCGGATGGTTAATCAACTGTAAATCGGCCACCCGCGCGAGCAAAACACCCAGGCATGCCAGCACGCCCACACAGACAAGGCGGAATCGAACGGGATTTAACGTCGGGGCTGGCTGAGATTTGGTCAGCGATCTTTTCAAGGGAGGCATGTTTTTTCCAGAACAGGGTGCGTGATAACTCTCTGGCGTTTATACAAAAAATGATTCGGAGTTAACAGGCAAACAGTGTTTCAGATCGTGATTAAGCGAGAGGAGAAGTCATGCAGAAAGTTCAGAAAAAAAGATGAATAAAATCAGTAATCTGTAAGAAAACCCTTAGATTACAGGCAAAAAAAACCTGCGCATCTGCGCAGGTCGGTGAAACAAAGCGATAAATACTTTTTGATGTTCACCCATCAATACCTCTGGGATCTGAACTGTATCAATCCGCCGCATCGGCTCGCTACTCAGGAATCGCAACAGTTACCCGCAAAATGTAACCAGCTATGTGATTTGTAGGGGTTTTAGCAATGAATCGCCAACATTCAGGCTAATCCCCTTCATCCCGTCAGGCCACTTCAGCCAGTTTGCGAATCTCCACCAGGCAACTCATGGCGTTCGGTCCCTGAGTTAAAGACGAAGTACCAATATCCAGCGTCAGTACGTTAGGATTTCCGGCACGATCGTAGTCCCGCCAGGCTTTGCCAAACCCGGGATCGAACCAGGCACCGGTGGAAATCAGCACCACGTTCTGACTGACGCCCTCCGTCAGGCGCACGCCGGCCTGAATACGGCCGCGATCGTTACTGACTTCAATCACGTTACCGTCGCTGATACCGCGTTCCGCCGCATCCAGCGGATGCATCCACAGCGTTTCGCGCCCGGCCGTTTTGTTGGCCTGCACCGTTGGCGTGGCATCCAGCTGACTGTGTAGACGGTCGCCGGGTTGAATGGAAATCATATGCAGCGGGAAGCGTTGTTTAACTTCCGATCCCAGCCACTCGGCTGGCTCACGCCATTCGGGATGCGGACCAAAGTCAGCAAGCTGATAACCCTCAATCGTTTCCGAAAAGAGTTCGATTTTACCGCTGGCGGTTTTAATCGGATTGGCCACCGGATTAGCGCGGAAATCAGCCATAAATACCCAGTCTTCCTTCGGCAGCGGGATCTCCACGTGCCCTTCCTTCCAGAATGTTTCGAACTCCGGGAAGTCGATGCCCTTGTGATTGTGGGCCACCGCGCAGCGCTGGTAGAGATGTTTGATCCACGCCATTTCATTGCGGTTTTCGGTAAAGGTGTCGCGATACCCCAGCCGCTCGGCCAGATCGGCAAAGATATCAAAGTCGTTGCGCGCCTGATGCTGTGGTGCAATCGCCTGATGCATCGCCAGCACGAAGCGATCTTTGGACGATCCACCGATATCATTACGCTCAAGGGTGGTAGTCACCGGCAGAACGATATCCGCCATCTGCGCTGCGGGGGTCCAGACGATATCCTGCACGATAACCGTATCCGGGCGCTGCCAGCCCTCAACCAGACGGTTCAGCTGCTGATGATGGTGGAACGGATTGCCGCCCGCCCAGTGGATCAGATGAATATCCGGATAGGTGTGCGTTTCACCCTGGAAGGTATATTCCTCGCCGGGTTGAAGCAGCATATCGCTGATACGGGCAACCGGTATCGCCCGGTGCGCGATCGGGTTAACCCCGGTAGACATCAGGGGAGACGGGCCTTCAATACGCGGATTGCCGACGCTATTCATGGAGCCGTGACCAAACGAGAAACCGGCCCCCGGCAGGCCCGGCTGCCCCAGCATTGACGACAGGGCAATCATCATCCAGTACGGCTGTTCGCCGCGATGGGCGCGCTGAACCGAGTAGGAGCAGGTAATAAAGCTGCGCTTGCCGCTTAGCTGCTTTGCCAGCAGCGCGATGCGCGCGGCCGGAATACCGGTAATCTCGCTGGCCCACTGCGGCGTTTTCGGCTGGCCGTCGCTTTGCCCCAGCAGATAACTTTTGAGCTGCGGATAGCCCACGCAGTGCGACTGCAGGAAGGCATTATCCACCGCACCCAGGCGCTCGATTTCAAATCCTAACGCCAGCATCAGCGCCACGTCGGTGTTCGGGCGGATCGGAATCCACTCGGCGTTAACGAACGCCGGGCAGTCATCGCGCATCGGGCTGATGTTGATGACCGGCGTACCCTTTGCCGCCAGCTGCTCTAGCGCGGGCTTCAGGCTGTGCTCGCCCGCTCCGCCGGAGGCAACCTGTGCGTTTTTCAGCGCCAGTCCGCCAAAAGCGATAAAAACTTCACAGTGTTTAACCACATCCGGCCAGTCGGTCACGCGGCCGGTCAGCGGCATATAGGTGCCAATCACATAAGGTAAAAAGAATTGTGCGGCACCCCAGCTATAGTTGCCCTGCTGATCAATGCCACCGCCGCCAAGGTTGTAAAAACGGCGCACCAGCGTGCGGGCATGGTTAACGCGGCCCGCCGATGACCAGCCGTAAGAACCGTCGAAGATCCCGCTGGCGCCGTAGCGGTCACGTACCCGGCGGTTTTCCTCGGCAACCAGATCGAGCGCGGTTTCCCAATCCACTGCGACAAAATCCTCGCGACCGCGCAGAGTACGATCGCTCTTCTCCCGCGACTTCAGCCACGAACGGCGCACCATCGGCTGGCGGATACGCTTATCCGAATAGACCAGTTCCGGAATGGTATTCAGCATCGGTGACGGGTCCTGGTCAGCGAAAAAGGGGTCACAGCGGAGCAGTTTGCCATTTTCAACAACGGCACTGAAGGCACCCCAGTGGGCAAGGTGAGGGAGTTTTTTTAACGTCATGCGAGGACCCGGTCATGGTGTCAGTTTTTCTGGAAACTCAGAATAGCATCGCTCAGTAACGGAGTGAAACCGTGTTCACTTTATCAGAACGAACAGCCTGCAATCAGGCGGACTCAAAGAGGAAAATCCTCAGCTTTGCGACATCCGGCGCATTCTCCAGGCTTGCAGTCACTGCGGCTTTCCGCAACACTACTGCAATGTAAACGCTTACCCAGAAAGGTTGGACCCTATGGCTACCATAAAGGATGTCGCCAGACTCGCGGGGGTGTCGGTAGCAACCGTTTCTCGCGTCATCAATAACTCCCCTAAGGCCAGCGAAAATTCGCGCCAGGCGGTGACGCAGGCGATGGAGTCGCTGAAATACCATCCGAATGCCAACGCCCGCGCGCTGGCGCAGCAGTCCACGGAAACCATTGGGTTAGTGGTCGGGGACGTTTCCGATCCCTTCTTTGGCGCAATGGTAAAATCTGTCGATGAAGTGGCATGGAATACCGGTAATTTTCTGCTGATCGGCAACGGCTACCATAATGAGCAAAAAGAGCGCCAGGCCATTGAACAGTTGATTCGCCACCGCTGTGCGGCGCTGGTGGTACATGCAAAAAAAGTCCCGGACAGCGAGCTGATCGGCCTGATGAAGCAAATTCCCGGGATGGTGCTGCTGAACCGCGTGCTGCCGGGTTATGAACAGCGCTGCATTGCGCTGGATGACCGTTACGGTTCCTGGCTGGCCACCCGCCATCTAATTCAGCAAGGGCATAAAAATATCGCCTTTATCTGTTCTAATCATTCCATTTCTGACTCCAGTGACCGCCTGCAGGGCTACTACGATGCACTGAAAGAGCACGGCCTGCCCTGCAACGATCGCCTGGTCGCTTTCGGTGAGCCGGATGAAGTAGGCGGTGAAACGGCGATGACCGAGCTGCTTGGCCAGGGAAAGACCTTCAGCGCGGTGACCTGCTATAACGATTCGATGGCGGCGGGCGCGCTGGCGGTGCTGAGCGATAACGGTGTTCGGGTGCCGGAAGAGATTTCGTTGATCGGCTTCGACGACGTGCTGGTGTCACGCTACGTTCGCCCACGCCTGACGACCGTTCGCTATCCGATTATCACCATGGCGCAGCAGGCTGCCATGCTGGCGCTTGCCCTGGCCCACGGTCAGCCGCTGCCGGAAGTGACCCATCTGTTCAGCCCGACGCTGGTGCGCCGCCATTCAGTGGGAACTCCTGCCTGAACCGAAAGCAACAGCGGTTCAGCGGTTCAGCGGTTCAGCGGTTCAGCGGTTCAGCGGTTCAGGGTCTGACTACAACGATTTATGGTAAAGGTGCACGGTGGTCGCAGGATAGTCCAGCGCATCACCGATATAGCGCCAGCCGAATCTTTCGTAGTAGCCCATGCAGTCAGAGTAGAGATAGAGATTTGCATCCCCGCGCTGTCTGCAGCAGTCGATAATGGTTTGCTGCAGCCTCTCGCTTAGCCCCCGCCCGCGCCAGCTTTCATCAATGTACAGCGCTGCCAGCCAGGGGAACAGATCCTGGCGGCTGACCAGATCGCAACGCCACAGCCCCACCGTTCCCACCGGGCGTTCACCGTCGAGAGCCACAAAGGTGATTGGCAGGTCGCTACCCGCAAGGCTGCTGTCGATGACGCTGGCAAAAAAGTCGCGGCTGTTATCTGTGCCAAACGCCTGCCAAAGCCAGTCGGTGATGATTTCGCGATGTTCGGTGGCGTCGGCAAGCGGCACGATACGTAGGGTGGTCATGGTGCGGTTCCGGGGTGATGGTTTTGAGTTCAGTAAATTACCACAGGGAACGGGGTTTGGCTGCGGGGTTAGGGGATCGGGGGACAGCCTCTGCGGCGGCTGGGGTGATGAGATCGGGGGACAGTCTCTGCGGCTGCCGGGCGGTCCTCGCGCCGCTTTGCGGTGCCTTCGGCTACGGCATCCGGCCTGCCGGACCGGCTAAGACTGGCGTCCTGCCCGGCTTAGCCTGACGCCAGCTTCCCTGCTGGCATCTCCTGGCCTGATGCCTTCACCTCAGCGCTGCGGATTGCCCGTCATCCGCAGAGGCTGTCCCCCTTCTTACACTTGAAGTCGCTTTCTGCTAAAAGCTACAGGCAACACTAAACCAACGGCACAGAAGGGCTACTCCGGTCGAAGCATACAAAAAGTCTCTGCCCCCCGGATACTTGAAACCGCTGTTTTCTAAAGCTGCACGCGAAACGAAGAGTTTAGCCACAGACAACCCGAAGCTCATGGCGCAGACGGGTGGCTACCCCGATCGGAGCATCCGCAGCGCTGAACGT